>JAABTB010000147.1 GCA_011390085.1 Desulfobacula sp. | reverse complement strand
CAGTTCCAACTGGTTCATATTCATCCGTTCCTTGACGGTAACGGGCGGACTTCAAGGTTATTGTCGACGCTCTGTCTTTACAAAGCCGGATATGATTTCAAACGTCTGTTCACCATCAGTGAATATTATGATCGCGACAGGCCCGCCTTCTATGGAAAAATCCAAAGTGTTCGTGAAAACGATATGGATATGACCGGATGGCTGGATTATTTTATCACCGGCCTGGAAACTCAAATGATTGAGGTCAAAGAACGTGGCGAGCGGGTAATTCTCAGAGACGTCATGGTACAAAAGCACGGATTAAACGAGCGTCAGGGAAAGGCCATGGAATTTTTATTAACTCATGGGAAACTTACTATCAAAGACTTTGAAGCCCTTTGCCCTGAAATGAACCGGCGCAGTCTGCAACGAGATTTAAAAGCATTTTTGGAAAAAGGTTTGATCAAGGAAACTGGAGCCGGACCCACAGATCCAACACGCCATTATGTTTTGTCATAGCTGTGACAAACTATGACACTGAGCTGTGACATTGCTGTGA
>JAABTB010000146.1 GCA_011390085.1 Desulfobacula sp. | reverse complement strand
ACATCGCTGTGACAAATACTTTTATGGGTGTTGAACTTTCAGAACATGTTTGGGTCAACGATTATTTGAATTCCAACCTCTTGTAAAAATAAAAGAATTCCAAAATTTTAGCCTGTTTGAAAATTCATGCTTACTGTTGCATAACAGTAAATACCATTGTAAAATGACGCCATGATTAAAAGCTTTAAGCATAAAGGATTAAGCATTTTTTTTACAACCGGCAGCACGGCAGGCATAAACCCCAATCATGCCGCTATATTGGAAGAACGGTTGCAAGCCTTACACACTGCTATGTCCATTGAAGATATGGACATCCCTGGATGGAGATTGCACCAGCTTAAGGGTGATCGGACCGGATTATGGGCTGTTAACATAAGCGGTAATTGGAGAGTTGTTTTTGAATTTAAAGACGGCCACGCATATGTGGTGAACTACGAAGATTATCATTAGAACAAAGGGGAGGGATAAAATGGATATCCAGCAGCACAACCCTATGCACCCGGGGGTATTTATAAAAAGAGTCTACCTGGAGCCAAATGATATCAGCTCAAATGAATTGGCCCGCAAATTAAAAGTCAGCCCGGGATTAATAAGCCGACTGATCAACGGAAAAACCGATGTTTCTCCGGCAATGGCCTTAAAGCTATCGGTGGTATTGGGCAGATCACCGGAAAGCTGGTTACTGATGCAGGATCATTATGATCTCTGGAAGGCGCGAAAAGAAATTGATTTAAATAATTATAACACCATCGAATTCGCTGTCTAATTGTTCGTGAAAACGACATCTTATGACAAAAACTTGTGACAAACTATGACAGCCGGGCTGAATCCTTAAACATGCAATGAATACAATCATCCGAATAACACTTAACAACCTATATCACATGGAAAAATGAATTTATTATTAATCTATCTTTTCACCGCACTGAGCCTTTCTTTCCTGTGCTCAGTTTTAGAATCGGTCCTTTTATCGATCTCCCCTGGTTTTTTAGGCGCATACGAAAAAAAAGCACCCAAAACCGGACGTCTGCTGCGCAGGCTGAAGATGGATATTGATCGACCGTTGGCAGCCATTCTCAGTCTCAACACCATAGCGCACACGGTAGGTGCCGCCGGCGTCGGCGCCCAATCCATGGTGATTTTCGGCAGCGAATATGTTGGGATAACCTCTGCCCTGTTGACCCTTTTAATCCTTGTTTTTACAGAAATCATCCCCAAAACCTTTGGTACTCTATATTGGAGGGAGATGGCGCCGTTGGCTGGGCGAATACTGCAAATATTGATTGTACTGCTCTATCCTTTTATTTTTTTTTCCATGCGACTCACCCGACTGATATCCAGGGGCAAAAAGCACTCCAGCTTCAGCCGCGAAGAATTCCAGGCTATTGCCGATATCGGGTTTAAAGAGGGACAGTTCCATGAACAAGAATCACGTATTGTTAATAACCTGTTTCTTCTAAGAAAATTAAGTGCGGATGATGTCATGACTCCTCGAACGGTGATGTTTTCACTGCCGTCCGACATGACGGTCGGCGAGGCGATCAAAATTCCGGATGCACGGTTTTCGCGGATACCGATTTACCAGGGCAAATCGGATCATATCACTGGATTTGTGTTGAAAAGCGATATTTACATGGAGGCTTTGCGCGGCAACCAGGCCATTCCCCTTTCCAACCTTTGCAGGGATTTGCCGGCAGTTCCGGAAACGGTTCCTTTGATTCAGGTATTCGAGCGTTTTTTGAAACACCGCCAGCAAGCCGTCCTGGTGGTTGACGAGCACGGCGGCGTAGCCGGCATTTTGACTATGGAAGATATCATTGAAACCTTGTTGGGCATCGAAATCATGGATGAAACAGATACGGTTGCCGATATGCGGGTACTGGCCAGGCAACAATGGCTAAAACGTGCCCGCGTATTGGGGATTGTCACTGATAATGAAGAATGAGTTCCGGACAACAGAGAAAGGAGACAACAATGCCCTATGTGAATATGGTAGGAAGCTTTCTTTGATGTTTTCTTTTGGGATTGGGGTCGGCCGGAGGATGAAGCATCCTCCGGCCTTTATATGGAGGTTAGTTGGCGGTTTCGGGGTGGAATACATTGACCTCTTTCAGGTCATCCCCCAGGTATTCCCGCTCGTTGGGGCCCAGTATTCCCAACGATAGGCAAATCAAGGTCCACAGATGCACCACCGGGTAATTGCCCCCGTAATGCTCACTCAGTTCGTGGATCTGGGCATGGCAGTTGTGACAGCCTGCTATGCAATAGTCAGCCCCTGTGGCCTTGATCTGGGCATCTTTTATCTTGCCGTATTCAAGACGCTCTTCTTTGAATCCGGATTGCAGGAAACCGCCGCCGCCGCCGCAACAATAATTGTTGGACCGGTTGGGTTGCATGTCCACGAAATTTTCTTCCCCGACAATGGATTTCACGACAAATCTCAGATCTTCGGCAATGGGGTCACCATAGCTTTTTCTGACGATCTGGCAGGGGTCCTGGACCGTGAATTTTATTTTAAGGTCTTTGTTCCAGTCGGAATTGACCTTTAATTTGCCTTCACGGATCCATTTTGCGTAATATTCATAAATGTTTTTGATTTCAAAATTATGCTTAAGATTGAATTTTTTCACTCCGGCCCGGACTGAGAAAGTTACGTGGCCTCACTCGGTGTTGAGAAAGGTCTTACACCCGAGCTTGTTGGCCTGGTCCACGGTTGTTGAAGTGATCTTTTTCCAGGCCTCATTATCGGCCAGGAACATGCAATAATTTTCCCCGGCCCAGCCCCGGCTGCCGTAAGTCCAATTTACTCCTGCAAGATGCAGGATTTTCCATAAAGGAATCAGTTCATCCGGCTCCGTGACCGGTTCCCTTGAATTCTGGTTCAGGAAGAATTCGGCCCCTTCCTTGTCAATGGGGGCTTCCATGTCTTCAAATTCCGGCTGGGCCTCCCGGTATTCTTCCAGAATATCCTGGACAACGAATTCAAAATCTTCCGGGGAGGTTCCCATGGCGCTGGTACTCTCATTTCTGAGGGCCATGTCGCAGGAGCCGAGGATGCCCTTGGGCCTTTCCGCTCTGGGCCGGAGGGTTCTTGCGTTAAAAACCAGTTGCGGAATATCGATCTTCATGGGGCATACATAGATACAACGCTGGCACATGGTGCACATCCAGGGCCAGTCGGATTTGATGATTTCCTCATCCATCCCCAGGGCTGCCATTCGAAGAAATTTTCTGGGATCCATGTTATCCAGGCCTGTGGCAGGGCATCCGGAGGCGCAAGCACCACATGTCAAACAGGCATTCAGATTGCCGCCTTCAGGCAGCAAAGCTTTAACCTTTTCTAAAAAAATATTTTTCCGTTTTTTGTTTCCAAGCGTGATGACAGCTTCCGTCATGGGGAATTCCTTTCTTTTATGGTCCTTTTGGCTTTCTTAGGGTTATAGGATTCCGGTCCTTGCCGGAATCCAAATTCTTGATTTGTGGAGCATAATGCGTACCAGGCCATTATGCTTTTCAAATTTTTAAAATTATTAATTATTTTAACTGGTTAATGGACGATGAAATTTTTAGGCGATTCTCTGGGTTGCAAATTTGCGACCATTTATGGGCGAGCCGTTTTAAAAGAGCGACTCTGATGCAAAATTATTGGTTGTTGTGAAACAGCCGGTCCTTATGATACAAGAGAGGACCACGAGGCAGGGATAAAGGCGGTATGATGATGAGTGTCACAAAAGAAGAGCCGAAAGGCCGGCCATTTTTTTATCAATCCATACGGTTTAAGATATTCCTGGTCAGCCTGCTGCCGACCATTGCCCTATTGTATGCTGCATTTCTCAACAATCAATATCTCGGTGATCTGGGTGACAGCGCCGAACAGATCCTGTCGAAAAATTATAAAAGCATCCGGGCCGCCCAGGAAGTGCGAAAAGCATTGGAAGAGATACGGAACCTGATCCTGGAACAGGTATCCAAGCAAAACCACAGGCTTGTCATCCCTTTAAAGATAACGGAAAATCTGTCTTTGAATCTGATGGTGTGTAAAAAAAATATTACGGAAACAGGGGAAGCCGAGCAGATCGAAAAACTCCTGGACCGGCACCGTTCCTATGAAACCCTCCTTATTTCATTACAGCAAACCTTTTCCGATGGTTTGTACAGCCCTTCTTTTGCTGATTTTCTGGGGCTGACCGCAGAAATGATTGTTTTGACGGATGATCTGGTGGCCATTAACGAAGACGCCATGGAGAATGCGGAAAAGCAGACGCGAATATTGGCGGACCAGGCCCAGAGAAATGCTGCCGTGCTGTTCGGGGTGATCATCACGGCCATCCTGATATTGAGCTATGTTTTATCCTACCGGGTAGCCATGCCCCTCATGAAACTTGCCCGGGAGCTCTCGGATGCAAGGGAAGGCAGCGGGGTTTATCCGCGGATCAGTTCGAAAAGCAGGGATGAGATCGGGCTTCTGGCAGATTCCTTTAATCAATTGTTCAACCGCCTGGAACAATATGACACCCATCGGGATGATATTATCTTTGCCGAAAGACAAAAGGTCAGGCGCAACGAGGAAGCCAAGGGAACTTTTATTGCCGATATCTCCCATCAGCTCAAAACGCCCGTCACTTCTCTGGGCATGGGTATCGGGATGCTCTACAACCGGGGAGACAGGCTCAGTGAGGAGAAAAAAAAGAAACTCTACGCCACAGCCTATGATGACTGTATGCGGTTGACGGTCCTGATGAATGAACTGGTTGACCTTTCCCGCCTTGAAGCCCTGGCCCTGCCGCGGCCCAAGGAAACCCTGGATATTGCCATGGTGATAAAAGAATGTCTTCCCCCGCTTTACAAGGAGGCTGAAAACAAGGGAATTAGCGTTGAACTGGACATCCCCGGCGATCTGCCCCGGATGACCATTGATTCTTTCCGGTTCCCCTGGGTGATCACCAATCTTGTGGGAAATGCCCTGCGCTATACCGGGGCCGGGGGGAAAATTTCATTAAAGGTGTATGAGCAAGGGTCCCGGTACTATTTTCAATGTTCCGACACGGGAGACGGGATTGATCCAAAGGTCCTGCCCCATATTTTTGACCGCTTCACCCAGTTTTCCGACCGTGGGAAAAGCGGCACCATAGGCCTGGGTCTGGCCATTGTGAAAGATGTCATCGAACAGCACGGAGGGGATATCAAGGTTCAGAGCGAGCTGGGAAAAGGAACCTCTTTTATTTTCTGGATACCGGCCGAAAAGGAGGAAATTGATGAAAAAAGCCCTGATTATTGATGATGATTCCAATATCTTAACCACACTTGAAATGTATCTTGAAGATAAAGAATTTAAGGTCTATACGGCCGGGTCGGCCCAAAAGGGGCTTCAATGCTTTCATGCCGAAATGCCGGAGCTGGTTCTCCTGGATCTGAAACTGCCGGATGAGAGCGGACTGGAGGTCTTAGAAAAAATTGTTGAAAGCGGTATCAAAACCCAGGTCCTGATGATCACGGCCTACGCCACCATTGAAACGGCGGTAAAGGCCGTGAAGATGGGAGCCTTTGATTATCTTCCCAAACCCTTTGTGCCGGGCCAGTTGGATTTGCTTTTAGAGAGGGCCAAACGCTTCAACCGGATGGAAACGGAGATCGCCGCCTTA
>JAABTB010000145.1 GCA_011390085.1 Desulfobacula sp. | reverse complement strand
CCACACCGGGGCTCTGGCAGGTTCCGATGCCTTGTATGACGCCATTTTCAATATGTCCGGCATCCTTCGGTGCGCCACCGTGAACCAGTTGTTTGATTATGCCCAGGCCTTTGCGGCCAATAAATACCCCACCGGGGACAGAGTCGCCATTATCACCAATGCCGGCGGTCCCGGTATTATCGCCACAGACATGAGTGAGCAGTCAGGCTTGAGGCTGGCCAAATTCTCCGATGAAACCATACGAGAACTTAAAAAATACCTGCCTGCCACAGCTAATTTTTATAACCCCGTGGATGTGATCGGGGATGCGGCCCGGGACCGGTATGAGAATACCCTGGCCACGGTATTGAGCGACCGGGGGGTGGATGCGGCCCTGATTATATTGACTCCCCAATCCATGACCGATGCCATCGGCACGGCCGAAGCCATTGTCCGTATTGCTAAAAACACCATCAAACCTATTGTCTGCGCGTTTATGGGGGTGGTGGACGTCTCCGACGGGGTAAAACTCCTGCAAAAACACCGGGTCCCGGTTTACCAGTTCCCGGAAAGTGCGGCCAGATCCCTGGGCGCCTTGAGACAGGGAATGAAATGGCTGTTCAGAAAAATCCTGCCCCAGTTTGATCTGACCTATGACACGGCCAGAGCCCATAAAATTATCGAAGAAAGCCTATCTGCCGGGAAAACCGTTCTGGGAGAGCTGGATGGAAGCGAATTGCTCCAGTGCTACGGTTTTAAAACCCTTCCCATGGCCCTTGCAAAAAATAAGGCAGAGGCCTGCGACCTGGCGGCAAAGATCGGGTATCCGGTGGCCATGAAGATCGCATCACCTGATATTCTTCACAAGACCGATGCAGGCGGCGTCATGGTGGGAATTGAGGATAAAGCCGAAATTGAATCAGGCTTTGATGCCATGATGGAAAAGGCCGGGGCCTTTAACCCGGATGCGAAAATCGATGGCATCCTGATTCAGAAAATGGCTCCCAAAGGAAAAGAAGTGATCCTGGGGTTGTCCAGGGACCCGGTTTTTGGGCATGCGGTCATGTTCGGACTGGGCGGCATTTTTGTTGAGGTTTACAAGGATGTGGTCTTCCGCCTGTCCCCCATGGGAAGGAATGTGGCCCGGAGAATGGTCAGAAGCATCAAGGGGTATCCGATTTTAAAAGGGCTCAGGGGAGAAAAACCTTCGGATATTGAAGCCCTTGAAAAACATATCGTGTCCTTGAAAGCCATGGCGGACAATCATCCCATGATCAAAGAGCTGGACATCAACCCCTTGTTTGTCCATGAAGAGGGTCAGGGAGCAACCGTGGCGGATATTATTATCCGGCTGGAAACAGAGGAGAGCTGATCATTATCCTTTACCCGTTTATTTCAAAGGTTCCTGAAACTGTTCAGACATTGCCGGGTAAGGAAAAAACCGTGGCCCTAAGTCGTCTGGCAAGGGAATGTGTGGCTGCCTCTGCTCTTAAATCAAACTTGGCCGTTAAAATCTTTGAAACCGATGAATCCGGTGTACCCCTGCCGTCAAACGGCGTCTTCTGGTCCCTCAGCCATAAACCGGACTATGTGGCGGGTGTTGCCTCATCAAAGGATGTCGGCATTGATCTTGAAAAGTTCAAGCCCTTTTCTGACGCCTTGTTCAGAAGAATCGTGGATGAAGCCGAAGCCCTCCGTTTCCCGGTCCGGGACAGGATCCATATTTTTTTCAGGGTGTTTACGGCCAAGGAAGCCGTGCTGAAAAAAACAGGGATTGGGATGAGGGGGTTGTCAAAGGTAAAAATCCATGAAGTATGGGACGACAGGAATCTCCTGGTCCGGTATTTGGATAAAAAATACCAGGTTGAACATTTTTATTTTGACGGTTACCTTGCATCTGTGACAAAAGATAATCTGGAGATTGAATGGCATTTCAGATAAAACCATAATTCAAGGAGAAATAAAAATGGCCGAGGGAAAAGGGTTTGTGATGAGTGAGGCCACAGCGGCAGGCCCGCTGCCGAAAGTGGATTTTTCAAGTTTTATTTTATCCTTATATTCATCCGGGCTGGTTCAACTGGGTAAGGTTGAGGACCCCACCACCGGGAAAACATCAAAGGATCTCAAGCTTGCAAGACACACCATTGACATGATTGCCATGCTGGAAGAAAAAACCAAGGGGAATCTGACCGAGGATGAAAAAAATCTTCTCAAAGCCCTTTTAAGTGAAATCAGGATTGCCTTTGTCGAGGCCAAGGCTTGACCCTGAAGTTTACATCCTTTGCAAAGATCAATCTGTTCCTCTATATCACATCAAAAAGAGAAGACGGATATCATACCCTATATTCTCTCATGACGCCCATTGATCTTTGCGATGACCTTTATCTGGATTTCGATGCAGAACGAACAAAGGTCGTCTGTACCCATCCCCTGGTCCCGGAAGATGAATCCAATCTGGCCCATAAGGCGGCAGACCTTTTTTACCGGGCTCTGGGAGAAAAAAGGCATGAAACACATGGTGTTTTCATTGAGATCATCAAGCGGATCCCGCCCGGCGGAGGCCTCGGGGGGGGCAGCAGCAATGCTGCCACAGTTTTAACCGCATTAAACGATTACCATCATCAACCATTTTCAAAACCTGAATTAATGAAAATGGGGCTTGATCTGGGTGCCGATGTTCCTTTTTTCATGTTCAACGGCCCGGCCATTGTCCGGGGCATCGGTGAAAAGCTTGAAAAACCGCCTGATCTTCTCCCCTATCACCTTGTCCTGTGCGACCCCGGGGTTGCAGCAGAGACGGCAGCAGTATACAAAAGGCATGATTTTGAATTGACATCAACTCAAAAATATACTATGAATGCTGGTTTAAATGTATTGCTAAGGGGACGGGAATTTGATGCAGGGGCATGGATGCACAACGATCTTGAGGGACCGGCGTGCAGGCTTTACCCCGAAATCAGGGAAACAAAAGAAGAGATGGAGTTGTTGTTGCACACAAAGGTGCGGATGACAGGAAGCGGCTCATCTCTTTTTGCACTTTTTCAATCCCGCAGGGAGGCACAAAAGGGTTGTGAAATCCTTCTGGAAAAATGGGCCGGAAGCAAACGGAAAATCTTTCTTTCCTCCTTTGGCGGATAGGATGAGTTTATTGTACTGGGGCGTCGTCAAGCGGTAAGACACAGGGTTTTGATCCCTGCACTCAGAGGTTCGAATCCTCTCGCCCCAGCCAAATATTTATATTTTAATAAGAGAATTTTTTTATGAACGGCTTGTCCATTTTTGCAGGAAATTCAAATCTTCCTCTTGCGGGGAAGATTTCCGAATATCTTTCAAAACCTTTGGGAAGGATGAAAGTCAACCGGTTCAGCGACGGAGAAATCCAGGTTGAAATTCATGAGAATGTCCGGCGCCAGGAGATTTATGTCATCCAATCCACGAGTTATCCGGTGAACGACAATCTTGTGGAATTGCTGCTCCTGATCGATGCGTTCAAACGGTCTTCAGCCAGTAAAATCACGGCAGTGATTCCTTATTTTGGTTATTCACGCCAGGATAAGAAAGTGTCTCCCAGGGTTCCCATCAGCGCCAAGCTGGTGGCGGATCTTCTGGAGTGCACGGGAGTTCACCGGGTCATCACCATGGATCTGCATGCCGGACAGATTCAGGGGTTTTTTAATTGTCCGGTGGATAACCTTTATTCGGCCCCGGTGATCATTGATGATATCAAGACCCGTTTTTCGGAGAATCTGGTGGTAGTGTCCCCTGACGCGGGCGGCGTGGAGCGGGCAAGGGCCTATGCCAAACGCATCCATGCCGGACTGGCCATTGTGGATAAGAGAAGAAGTGCGCCCAACCAGGCAAAGGCCATGGCCATTATCGGGGATGTTCAGGACAAAATTGCCATTATTATCGACGATATGGTGGACACGGCTGGGACATTGGCGGAGGCTTCCGGCGTTATTGTGGAAAACGGGGCAAAAGCGGTTCATGCGTATTGTACGCACCCTGTATTGTCCGGCCCGGCCATTGACAGAATAAACAAATCATCTTTAAGTTCTCTTGTTGCTACGGACACGATCTCTCTTTCTGAAGAAGCAAAACAGTGTGACAAGATCAAGACGCTTTCCATTGCCAAACTGGTGGGTGAGGCAATTATGCGCAGTTACAGGGGTGATTCTGTAAATTCTCTGTTTGTATAAAACATAAATAATAGTCTTCTGCATGGATTAGGTGCAGAAACGGAGGAAAAAACATTGGAATTAATTGATTTAAACGCAAAACAAAGAGAAACGACGGGTAAGGGTGCTGCAAGGCAATTAAGGGCGAAAAAGGCCATCCCCGCCATCGTCTATGGCGGAAAAACAGAACCGACGATGCTGGCCCTTGACACTGTTGAATTTATTAATATTATCCGGAAACACGGCTCCATGGGCCTTTTTTTCAATCTTCGGATCAGCGGCGCCGGCGCAGATAAAATTGTGATGCTGAAAGATATGCACATGGATACCTTTGGCCTGAATTATCTGCACGTGGATTTGCAGGAAATCGACATGGAAAAGAAAATTACCGTCAGTGTTCAGGTTGAAGTCGTGGGCAAGAGTAAAGGGGTCAAGGAAGGCGGGCTTCTTCAGCTTATCCGGCGAGAACTGGATGTGGTCTGCAAACCCATGGATACACCGGATACCATTCAGATCGATATCACGGGTCTGGATATCGGTGACGCCGTTCATGTCAACGATATCGATCTGGGTGAAAACATCCAGATTCCCCATGATGCCAATTTTACGGTTCTGACCATTGTGCCGCCGTCCACGGATTCCAAGGAAAGAGGTGAAGAGGACGAAGAACAGTTAGAGAAAGCCCCGGTAGCGCCTGCTTCCAAAAAAGCTGCTGAAGAATAATTCCCTTGTAGATGCCGGACACGAAATATAAAATCATCGCGGGTCTGGGCAATCCTGGAAAGGAGTATGCCCAGACCCGTCATAATATCGGCTTTCTGGCCCTTGACGTCCTGGCATCAAAATCCTGTCTGGCCTTTGATAAAACCCGGTTTGATTCTGAATATGTAAAAGCAAGGATTAAGGGGAAAGATGTTTTTCTCATCAAGCCCTTAACCTATATGAACCGAAGCGGGCTTTCCATTCATAAATTTGCCACCTATTACAAAATTGAGATACAGGATATTATCATTGTCCACGATGATATGGATCTTGAGTTCGGAAAAATAAAAATTGTGAAAAGCCGTGGACATGGGGGCCATAACGGTGTCCGGTCCATCATGGAAGCTTTCGGCAGTAATGATTATATCCGGGTTCGGGTGGGTGTGGGCCATCCCTCATCCGGAAGGGATATCACCGGTCACGTTCTTGGCGGTTTTTCTCCCGATGAAATGCGCCTTCTTGACAAAACCACGGATACGGTCTCAAATGCCTGCCTTCATATCCTGGAAAACGGAGTCATTTCCGCCATGAATACCTTTAATCAGGCCTCCAACCCATAAGATTTCAAAACTATTTGATTGACAAGGTTGTTTAAATATGGTTCTCTGGACAAGAATGGGCTAATTGTTTCTATAAAGAAAAGGCGGGCTATCAAATGGGTGAAAAATCCAAACGAATCAGAGTAAAACAGGGGACGTCAACCAAAAAGGAATTTTTAAAAGGGGATGTGGCTGTTTATCCGGCTCACGGTGTAGGGTATATCGAGTCCATCGAGAGCAAGGAGATCAACGGCGACACGTTGAATTTTTACATGATGAAAATCGTGGAAAACGGGATGGTCATCATGATTCCGACATCCAATGTGGAATCGGTCGGTTTAAGAGAACTGATCCCTGAAACGGAAGTACCGGAAGTCTACAAGGTGATGAAGGAAAAAGCCCAGGGTTCCGACAACCAGACCTGGAACAGAAGGTACAGGGAATACATGGATAAGATCAAAACAGGGTCCATTTATGATGTGGCTGAAGTTTTCAGGGATCTTTTCCAGTTGAAGCTTGAAAAAGACCTTTCCTTTGGTGAGCGCAAGCTCCTTGATACAGCCCAGAATTTACTGGTCCAGGAGCTGTCCATGGCCAAGGATGTGGATGAAAAATCCATGATGCAGGAGATCGAAAGCCTTTTTATTTAAGTTTAATTGTTCCACATTAAAATTTAAACCGGCGGGCACTGACTTTAATAAAGCGCCCGCCGGTTTTTTTATCTATGAAGATGAATATTGCTATATCCGAAG
>JAABTB010000014.1 GCA_011390085.1 Desulfobacula sp. | reverse complement strand
TGGAATCCGGCCATATCCGTCAGAATTCCGTCCAAGGGCTTATCTGCATTTTCGATTTCGATAATATCTTCTTTTTGGAGCTCTATCTCCTTGATAACCCTGTTTTCAGGATCAATGAAAAATATTTTTATACCGCCCTTAACCCCTTCACAAAATATCCTGTCAAGGTTGCTGCCGTTGAGGAGCCATACCAGGCTTGCCGGATCAATAATCTTCAGAGAGGATGATTTCTCAAGGCTGAGATACAGGGATTTAAACTGCTGTCTTTCAAGCGTCACCCATTCTCCCGGCAACAGACTGGACACAAGCTCTGAAAAAGAACCTGCCGTATTTGCGGTCTGCCGGATATCCTCTTTTTTATTGACAATGGTCTTCAGGTATTCATGGGCATTGGTTGTTTGTTTTCCGATCTCCCAGACCGCCCCTATTTCAGGGCGAGCCTCATTGGTAGAAACCAGATAGGACCCCACCAGTTTTTCAAACCAGTCAAATCTGAATTCGGAAATAAAAAATATTGCCGTCAGCAGAAACAAGGCAATATTTAGAAATGAGAATATTCTTTTGAACCACTCGGAAAAACTCAGCGGTTCATACCAGTAAGGGGACATGCAAATCCTGTATCAATCCCTTGTTCTATGCTTTTCCAACCAGTTTCAGAGATTCATTGTAAATGGAATATAAATTTTTATGTTCTGCCAGGGCTTTGGATAAAAATGATTCCATGTGATGGATGTCATCCTGATGAATGATATTGTTGACACTGGAATGCAAGGCCGCCATATTATCATTGGTGTTGAATTTCCGGCTGATTAAAACAATACAGATTTTTCGTCTCAAAGACATATCAATGGCACTCATCCTTTCAATAATTCCCGTTGCGCCCTTATTCTCCGAGTCAAAATCATCCTCCAGGATCAAAATCTGATAGGCATTGTATTCCATTCTATTAAATGCCCCCCGCATATCGACGGCGGCTTCGGCATTCAATCCCATCAAATCCAGAACCGAATTTAGCTTTGGCTTCAATTCCGCCCGGTCAACACAGATTAGAGCATTCAGCCGGTCTTCAAAAGGTCGCTGATAGAATGAGCTCTTTTTCACTTCCGCAGGTGGATGGGATTTCGGTGCTGCCGGGATTTGGATCTTTTCCCTGCATTTGGGGCAGACAATGGTCGATTCTCTGTCTTTAGGCAGCTTGTGATCCGGAATATTCAGTTTTGTATTGCAGTTATGGCAGGTGATATTCATAACGATTATTTTCCTTTATATCCAAGATCAATCTCCAAAGAATCAATCTTGGAAGTGGTCTCGCCCCGTGAACTCTTGATCGAATCGAGTCCTCGGCCGACAATATCCTTTCTTGATGCATAGGAAATGGCTGTATTCTCATCGATCTTGCCTTCTTCATACAGAGAAATAATATACTCATCAAAAGAGACCATGTCCTGGGGCTTTCCCGCCGTAATAATTTCATTGAAGGTTTTTCCTTCGGATTCTCCATGGAGAATGGAATCTTTTACCCTCAGATTGGTTCCCATGATCTCAAAGGCAGCAACTCTGCCGCCGCCTATTTTCGGCAGCAATCGCTGGGAACAAACCCATCGGAGGGTATCGGCCAGACGGATCCGGATTTGCTTTTCTTCTTCCGTGGAAAACATCCCCAATACACGGTTGATTGTCTGCCCGGCATCCACGGTATGCAGGGTGGACAAAACCAGATGGCCGGTTTCCGCAGCCGTAAGTCCTATTTCAACGGTTTCCCTGTCCCGCATCTCACCCACCAGGATCACTTTGGGGGCCTGACGCAAAGCAGCTCTCAAGCCATTGGCAAAGGTATCAAAATCTGCACCCAGCTCTCTCTGGTTGAATGTGGATTTTTTCTGGGGATGCTGATATTCAATGGGATCTTCCAGGGTGATGACATGAACCGATTTTGTTTCATTGATCTTATCCAGCAGTGCCGCCAGGGATGTGGTTTTACCCGAACCTGTCGCTCCGGTCACAAAAATGATGCCGTTCTTTTCTTCCGACATCCTGTGAAAGGCTTTGGGCAGCAACAGTTCCTCAATTGTGGGAATCTGAGTTTCAAGCTTCCTGAGCACAATGGAATACCGGGCGGATCTTGAAAAAATATTCACACGGAACCTGGCCTTATTTCCAAGCTGGTAGGATAAATCGCAGGACCCCTCCCGGATCAGTGTTTCCATCAATTTCCGGTTATTATTAATCAAATTCAAGGCGATGATTTCCGTCTGAAAAGGGGTTAATAAATTAAAATCAGGCTCAATGTTGACGGCCGCCAGTTGTCCTGAGCTTTCTACCTGAAGGGGTTTTCCAGGGGTAAAATTCAAATCGGAAACATTATTATGGGAGTCCAGCATTTTTGACAGAATGTGATCAATCTGTTGTTTTTTCATAGGGCTTTCCTTTTTGAGGAATCTGTTTCATCCATGGTATCGGAAAAGACAGGCTAAGCTTCGGTAAAATCAGCCGGCGGATTTTTTAAAAAGGACCTGAACAAAGATTTGTTATTGGCTTTGCTGTATGCGGCATCGGCACTGATCCATCCTTTCTTGTATAAATTCATGATGGCATCATCCAGCAGTTGCATCCCATATTGCTTTCCTGTCTGAATCATGGACGGGACCTGGTGGGTTTTGGCTTCCCGTATCAGATTCCTTACCGCCGGTGTTGCCACAAGAATTTCAAGGGCTGCACATCTGCCTTTTTTATCGATTCTTTTGAACAGGGTTTGAGCGATAATCGCCCGTAACCCGTCTGCCAGAGTGGAGCGTATCTGGGCCTGCTCCGTGGATGGGAAGACTTCGATAATTCTGTCCACGGTTTTGGAGGCACTGGAGGTATGAAGGGTTCCGAAAACCAGGTGGCCGGTTGAAGCAGCTTCAATGGCAAGAGAAATGGTTTCAAGATCCCTTAACTCACCCACGAGAATAATGTCCGGATCTTCACGCAAGGCTCCCCTGAGTGCAGATGAAAATGTTTTTGTATGTAAGCCGACTTCCCTGTGGTTGACAATACAGTTCTGGCTTCTGTGGACAAACTCGATGGGATCTTCCACCGTTATGATATGGTCTTTCCTGACCTTATTGGCTTGATCAATGATGGCGGCAAGGGTGGTTGATTTTCCGGACCCGGTGGGTCCCGTCACAAGAACGAGCCCCCGGGGAAGTTCCGCCAGTTTTGAAATAACCGGAGGAAGGCCGAGCTGCTCTATCGTCAGTACTTCAGAGGGAATCTCACGAAAAACAGCGGAAATTCCGCTCTTCTGCATGAAATAATTGGCCCTGTATCGCGCCAGCCCCGGAATCTCATAGCCGAAATCCACATCACCGGTTTCCTCAAAGGTCTTGATCTTCTCCTGGGAGGTGATCTCATAGAGAAGTCCCCGTAATTTATCACTTGTGAGGATATCATATTTAATCCGCTGGATATCGCCATGAAGCCTTAATGCAGGTTGTTGCCCGGAGGACAGGTGGAGGTCGGAGGCCCCCTGCTCATGCATCAGCTTAAAAAAAGCATCAATTTCAGCCATTGCCAATGCCCTTTTTAGTTAAGTATTTTTATTATGCTTGCTTTAAAAATTTCAAAGTGGAATCTGTTTCGTCGGCAGCCTTATTTTCTTCCTTGGTCATTTCAAGCATTTTTGAATGCGATTCAAGGACTGCACTGATCTGCATTTCAAGCTGAATCCGTTGACGCTTCAGCTCAATAATGTCGCTATGAAGTTGAGAGAGCCGTTTATGGGTCCTGTTCAATATTTTTTCAGCTTCAACTTCCGCATTGGCAATAATGATCTCGGAAGATTTTTTTGCATTTTCCTTCATCTGATCCAGGACTTTCTGGGACTGGATCATGGCATTCTTCATGGAATTTTCTCTTTTCCGATAGCCTTGATTCTCCAGATTCAGCCGATGATTTTCTTCATGTAGGGTTTGAATGGAATGATTCAGTTGATCCAATTCTCTTGCCACATCTTCAAGAAACCGGTCTACTTCCTGAACATCAAAGCCCCTGAATCTTGTCGTGAATTCTTTCTGTTTAACAACCAAAGGTGTTATTCCCATATAAAATACCTCGCTTTTTATTGTGCCATCGCCCGCGCCAGCCCGTGAAGACTGTTCACAACAAATCTCTGAAGGAAATAAATCGCTAAAATTACAATGATGGGAGAGATGTCAAGTCCCCCGAAATTTACGGGAAGTCTCTTTCTGATTTGATAAAAAACAGGTTCTGTGGCATTGTTGATGAACCTTACAATAGGATTATAGGGGTCAGGGCTCACCCAGGACAGGACAGCCCCGGCAACCACAATCCACATATAGATATCGAGAGCCCAGCCCATGACTCCGGCTATGGCATCAAAAAAATTGGCTAAAATGAACATTGAATTTACCTTTTTTCCATGATTCTCTTGTTTTCACAATTCACTGGTTAACTATGAATACTACAAAAAGTCAAGTTTTTTTGAATATTTAGCCTGATTAAATTCATGGCCGGGAATTGACATTTGAGGCCGGATGGTTTATCAATGGTTTAACCATTTATGCCTATTTCAACCGTCAGGTCACTTCTATCCTAACCCCGGAAGATATGGTATATATGATTAAAAATGAGTCTAAAACCTTGTATTGCAAATTTAAAAAAGGATTTTATAGCCAAGGAGTTATAATATGAGCAATTTCCAACTAAAAGAGATTAAATCCGTCTCTTATGAAAAAGCAACCATACAAAAAGGGTATACGGACAAATCCCTTCGCATCAATCTGAGTTCAAACGACATTATGATCAACCCCATTGATGAAAAAATCAAACATACATTCATCGGTGGGAAAGGATATGACCTCTGGCTTTTATGGAATTCGGTTTCCGGAACGACCAAATGGAATGACCCTGAAAATGCAGTCTGTATCTCATCCGGCCCCCTTGGTGGAACACCGGGCTATCCCGGCGGTGGAAAGAGCATTGTCACCTCCATTTCCCCTTTGACCGGGGCTCCCATTGATTCCAACGTCGGCGGATATTTCGGACCCTATAAAAAATTTTCCGGTTTTGATGTCCTCCAGATCGATGGCAAAGCAACCGCTGACAGGGTCATCCTCATCGACGGAATTGAAGATAAAATAAAAATCTTTACAGCCGAAAACCTTCCCAAGGATTCCTATGAATTATCAGATCAACTGACCCGGCATTTTGATCCCGACAAACCGGTCAATGTGTCTGTGGTAACGGCAGGACCCGGCGCCGAGCATACCTTTTTCGGATGTCTGAATTTTTCCTGGTGGGATGCCGGACGAAAACGGGTCCGGTATAAACAGGCCGGCCGCGGGGGCATCGGAACCGTTTTTGCCGACAAGCGGGTCAAGGCCGTTGTTGCCAGATATGGTGCCGTTTCAATGAAATCCAACAATCCTGGCGATCTCGAGGCACTCAAAATTGTCACCAAAAACCATGCAAAAGAAATCCATGAACTGGATCCCGGGCAAAACCGCATGGCCCTGGTCGGGACCACCCACCTGGTCCCCATTATGAATGATCATGACTGTCTGCCGGTCCATAATTTCAAATTCGGCTCCCATCCTGAAAGCAAAGTCATTGGTGAAGAAATCTATGAACACATTTTTGACAAGGGATTTGACGGCTGCTGGAAAGGCTGTGCCGTGGCCTGCGCCCACGGTGTCAAAGATTTTTCCCCGTTTACGGGTCCCTACCAGGGGAAAAAAGTTTTTGTCGATGGTCCGGAATATGAAACCATTGCCGGTTGCGGATCAAACCTGGGCATTTTCGATGCCCATACCATTCTTGAAATCAATTTCTATTGTGATGCCTATGGTATTGACACCATTTCCGTTGGAACTTCCCTTGGCTTTGTCATGGAATGCTTTGAAAACGGACTGATCACCAAAGATCACACCGGAGGTATGGATTTAAGCTTTGGCAACAGGTTCAATGCCCTGGCCATCATCCATCAGATGGCCAAGGGAGAAGGCTTTGGAACCATTGTCGGCAAGGGCATCCGGAATATGAAAAAAATCTTTGCCAAGGACTTCGGCGCCGACATGGCCTTTATGCAGGACATCGGCATGGAATCCAAAGGTCTGGAATTCTCCGAATACATTACCAAGGAATCCCTTGCCCAGCAGGGCGGCTACGGTCTTGCCCTGAAGGGTCCCCAACATGATGAAGCCTGGCTGATTTTCCTGGATATGGTTCACAATTTCATGCCGACCTTTGAAAACAAAGCCGAGGCCCTTCACTGGTTCCCAATGTTCAGAACATGGTTCGGCCTCTGCGGCCTTTGCAAGCTTCCCTGGAACGATATCGTTCCCGAAGACAATAAAAAAACGGCGGAACCGGCTAAAGTGATGAAACATGTCGGCTGGTATGCCGACTTCTTCAGCTCCGTCACCGGTCGAAAAACAGCACCCGAGGACATCATCACCATGAGCGAGGCAGTCTATAATTTCCAGAGGATTTTCAACCTGAAGATGGGTTTCGGCACAAGAGAACATGATACCCTGCCTTACCGGGCCGTGGGCCCTGTAACACTTGAAGAGTATGAATCCCGGAAGGAAAGATATGACGAACAGCTAAAAAATAAATACGGCTTTAATATCAGTCCCATGAACACTCAAGAAAAGCTATCAGCGTTGCGGAAAAAAAGAGAAGACCAATATGAAAAACTCAAGGATGCGGTTTATGACCGACGGGGATGGACGAATAACGGCATCCCTACCGTCAAAACCGTCAAGCGGTTGGGTATTGATTTTCCCGAAGTCATGGATATCCTGAAGAAAAACGGAATTGAATAACTAGTGATTGAAGTGGATGGACAAAAAATAGCCTGGTCTGAGCATATGACCCTGACCACACTTTTGCAGCGTCTTGAAAATGTTGAATTTTGTTCTGTGGTTCGCTTGAACGGCAAACTTGTGTCCAGTCCCAAATTTTCAGAAACCAGGATCAAGGACCATTCAAAAATTTAGCTTCACAAATCCTGGCCTGTCTGTTAATTACCATTTAAACACAGACAGGCTGTTCATTTTTAACAGAAAAGCGAAAGAACCGATTGAAAAAATTCCTATTATTTTTAAAAGCCCTTTTTACAAAGAAATCTGCTCTCCCCCCTTCAGCTCCCCCTGCTGATATCCCGAAATCTACGCCTCCTCCTGCGGCAGAACTTGTCCAAAATCGTCCTTCAAGGCCTCAAAAAAAAAAATGGACCATTCTGGATTTCCCGGTGGAACCCCTGGAAGGGGAAACCCGATTTCACGACCTGGGACTTCATTCAAGCATTCTGCACGCCATTGCAGATCTGAAATTCAATTATTGCACCCCGGTTCAGTCCAAACTACTGCCCTATACCCTTGAAGGGAAAGATGCTACGGCAAAAGCACAGACCGGGACCGGCAAAAGTGCAAGCTTTATCATTACAATCCTGGCGGCCTTCTTTAAAACACCTCAAAAAAATAATAACGGAACACCGAGAGCACTCATCCTGGCCCCTACCCGGGAACTGGTCCACCAGATTGAAAAAGATTTTAAAGCCCTGGCCAAATATACCCGCTTTAAAATATTGGGCGTCTATGGCGGGACCGGATATCAGGAGCAGCAAGCGGCCCTCAAATCCTCTCCTATTGATGTAATCGTTGCAACGCCGGGCCGGCTCATGGATTTCATGGATAAAAAACTGATCCACACGTCCAAGGTTGAGATTATCGTCATTGATGAGGCGGACCGGATGCTGGACATGGGTTTCATCCCGGACGTCCGGAGAATCATCCTCACCACCCCCCATAAAAGCAAACGGCAGACCCTGTTTTTCTCAGCCACCCTGACCCCGGAAGTTTTAAGGCTGGCCCAAACCTGGACCACCGACAATGCCGTCCAGATCGAGATCGACCCGGAACAGACGGCGGCGGACAGCGTTCACCAGATTGTCTATATCACAACGGAATCCGACAAATTCAAACATGTTTATAATCTGATTACCAGTGAAAACCTCACCCGGGTGATTTTATTCGTGAACCGAAAGGATACGGCCAAATATCTGGCTTCAAAATTTGAACGCTACAATCAAAAATGCAGCGTCCTTTCCGGTGATATTCCCCAGGACAAACGGTTCAAAGTCTTGGAAAATTTTAAAGCCGGCAGGATCAATCTTCTGGTCGCAACTGATGTGGCCGCCCGCGGATTGCATATCGAAAATATCAGCCATGTCATCAACTATGACCTTCCCAATGAGCCGGACCATTATATTCACCGGATCGGCCGCACGGGTAGAGCCGGGGCCTCCGGCATATCCATCAGCTTTGCCGATGAATCCAGTTCTTTTTTCATCCCGGAAATAGAAAAAGTCCTGGGCTATAAGATTGCCTGCGAATATCCTTCCGAAGCCTTGGAAAAGGACTTGCCGGAACCCCGTAAAAAATTTCTTCCAAAGCCGAAGCCTACCGGAAGAAAGCCTTTTAAACATAGATCAAAACCCTGATTTTTAGATATCCTTTCTTGACATGCAAGGATTATTCAGTGTAAATGACTAGCTTGATATGACCGGCAAATTTCATCAAAGGAGCTAAAATATTATGTTTGGTCTTGGAATGCCTGAAATCTTGTTGATCCTGGCCATCGCCCTCATTGTCATCGGCCCCCAAAAACTTCCTGACCTTGCCAAAACCTTGGGACGAGCCATGGGAGAATTCAAGAAAGCGGCGCAGGAGTTCAAACGCAGCATTGATGTGGAAACGACAGTCAAAGATATCAAAGATATCAACTTGCCGAAAACGGATCTGAAAGACATTCTGAAAGAAGCCAATACAAAAAAGGAATCTGCATCATCCGTTGATGGCCAAACCGTTTCCGGCACTCCTGAAGCAAAAGAAGATGCGGCATCCACAGAAAAACCCTCCGGAAACGCCAACGCCGACATTACGGATAATCTGAAAAGTTGAAGTCTGTCCTATGAGCACCGAAGAGAAAAGCCCCTTTACCGAACACTTGAGTGAACTTAGAGACCGCTTGGTTCGATCCGCTATTGCCGTTGGCATAGGGTTCTGCATCGCTTATTTTTTCAAGGAAAAATTATTTGAAATCCTGACCATCCCCCTTGTTAAAGCCATTGGTGACGATAAAAACACTCAAATGATTTTTACAGGGCTCCCCGAAGCCTTTTTCACTTATCTTAAAGTCTCGTTGCTGGCTGGCGTTGTTGCTGCCACCCCGGTTCTGTTTTATGAATTCTGGATGTTTGTATCACCCGGCCTTTATAGGAATGAAAAAAAATACCTATTCCCCATTGTCCTGCTCACCGTTTTTTTCTTCATCGTTGGTTCCTCTTTTGCCTATTTCATTGTTTTTCCTTTTGGGTTTCAATTTTTTCTCGGATTCTCCACCGATTCCATTCATGCCATGTTGTCCATGAAGGAATATCTGTCCTTCGCTTCAAAAATGCTCCTGGCCTTTGGCTTAATTTTTGAATTGCCCTTGGTTTTAACCTTCATGGCAAGGATGGGGCTTGTGACTGTTCCATTTCTGCAAAAAAACAGAAAATTTGCGATCCTAATATTTTTTATCGTGGCTGCCATCTTAACTCCCCCGGATGTCGTCTCCCAGGTCCTGATGGCTATTCCCTTAATGGTTTTATATGAAATCAGCATCATCGGCGCCAGGGTATTCGGCAAGAAACCGGAGTCGGAAACGGAAGAAAATACCGAATCCCCTGAAGATTCCCATGAGGCTGATAAATCAGAAGAAAGCTGATCTTCATATGATTTCGAATGCTTTTATATTGACTTTCCCCTTATTTAGGGTGTAAAAATACCAGCATGTGAATAGGGAAATCTCCGGTGGTTTTAGTCAAAGCTACCGGAAAAAGGCAAAATAAATTGTAATAAAAAAGGAGCAGAATTGATCATGAAGAAAAAATTGCTGACATGGTTTTTGGCTGCAAGTATTGCTGTAATTTTTGTTGCGACGGGTCTCAATGCCGGAACTACCGCCCCCGACACAATAAAAATGGACTCCAATGCCTACACCAAAAGGACAAAAACCCCACCTAAATTTTCATTTGTAGAATTTACTCACAAAAAACATGCCGAAGACTACAAAATTTCCTGCGGCGAATGCCATCATGATAAGGATGGGAAACCCCTGACGCTTAAGGCGGGTGATGCTGTCCAGAAATGTGCGGAATGCCACAATATCATGGAAAAAGACAAAAAGAACCCCAAGGATATCATGGCACTTGAAAATGCCATGCACGGCAACTGCATTGAATGCCATAAACAGGCCAATATCAAAGCAGGAGACCCCAAGGGCATGAAGGGTTCGGCTCCGGCGTCATGCAATAACTGCCATGTTCCAGAGAAAAAATCCTAAGGCTTTTTAGTACTACTCTCAGTAAAAAAGGAGTTTTCCGTCTTTTCCGGAAAACTCCTTTTCATTTTTGAGAATCAGGCTATATCAGGATTTGGAAACCTTATACGCCAACGCCTTTCCAACCAGGGAGGGTGCCCAGGAGGGGGTCCCGAGGGCATGCAGGTGAGTGTAGGTTCCAAATGTATTCTGTTTGAAAAACCCGTCTTTTTTGTCAATAATACCTTTTCCTCGCTCCATTCTGAACGCCATTTCATCATCCGCGTAATCAATAGTGAGGATGCTTGAATATCTGAATTCATGGCCTTTTAATATCTCTCCCGGTTTGAAGAACGGGTTTTCATGAACCACTTCCACTTTGGTATAACCATGACCCTGTGGGGTTTTGCACAGTCCGAACTGAATCGGGAAAACACCGGACATAGGGTATATCTGATCCTCCAGCCGGATGCTTTGTCCTAAAAATATCAGACCGCCGCATTCGGCATAAATGGGCAGCCCCTTTTCGGATATCCGCTTCAGGTTATCTCTGAATCCTTTATTCCGTGCCAGTTCCGGTGCATGGGTTTCAGGAAATCCCCCCCCCATATAGATGGCATCCACATCCGGGATGGATGCTTCTTTCAGGGGACTGATAAATACAATCTTTGCGCCGAGTTTACGTAAGGCATCGATATTGTCTGGATAATAAAATTGAAAGGCGGAGTCCCTGATAACCCCGATGGTAACCCTCTCAAGCCTGGAATATTGCTCTTCAAAGAGACCCTGAGCTTCCAACCTGATCGAATCAAAGGAGGGTTCTTGAGGGATTAAAACATCATACAATCTCTTCAGATCAATATTGTCATTTACAATTTGCAGAGCGGCTTGAATCGCCTTGTCGGAAAAGCTATGTTCTTCCGATGTAATAAGACCCATATGCCGTTCCGGAAAATCTTCTGCATCCAGCTTTGGGACGGCACCGAAGACGGGAATTTGACAATATTTCTCGATATTGACCCGCACTTTTTGCTCATGGCGTTTCCCGGCCACACGGTTCAGGATAGCTCCGATAATCCGGATATCCGGATCAAATCTCATACATCCGAGAACCAAGGCAGCCATCGTCCTTGTCGCTTTGGTGCAGTCTAAAACAAGCAAAACGGGAAGGCCCAGAAGTTTTGCCAGCTCGGCCGTGGAAGTGGAGCCGTTGGTATCTATGCCATCATAAAGGCCTCTGTTGCCTTCAACCACACAGATATCACAATTTTTTGAATGCTCAATATAGGATTGTTTTACAATAGCGGGTGGACATAGAAAAGTGTCCAGATTATGGCAGGGACGACCGGCTGCCTTTGAAAGCCAGCCGGCGTCAATATAATCCGGCCCCTTCTTAAAGGGCGAAACCTTGAAGCCCTTTTCTTTCCATGCAGCGGTAATTCCAAGAGATATGACCGTTTTCCCGGATCCACCCCTTAAACCGGCAATAATGATTCCCGGTAAGCTTTTACCATTTTTTTGCATGAACCCTTTAAATCAGAGGCGTTTTTTAATCTTATTCTTCGCCTTCAGACGAGTGCTGGATGCCGGAACCTTTTAGTCCATACATGGTGGTAGATCCGGAGGACCAGTATTCAAGCACGCCTTCTTCAACCAGTTTATTAACGACTTTTTTGATTTCCCGCGGTTTGTCATCCGGAAAAACTTTAGAGAAATCATTAAAATAAAATTTGGTCTTTGTCCCGGCTTTTTTAGTCATCCAATCGACTACAGCCGCGGTGGCCGCCTCTTTATTAGCAAGAAGATCACTCATGGTCATTCTCCTTTGAATTGAAATGCTTCAGCCGGAGTGAACAAATCACTCCGGCCTCAGCAGTTTTATTGAAAATTACGGTTCAACAATTCTTCTTAGAATTTGAATTGAGTTGTCTGGCGCCAGCTCATATAGGCCTGCTGACGGAAGTCATCAATCAGATGATGAGTAAACTCAATTTCACATGCCTCAAAGAATTTTTCCCAGCCGATTCTTTCAGCCCAGTCACCTACGCGCTCATATTTGTTTGCGCCTTTTGCATAGGCCTCGACCATTCTTGTGATGGCTGCCGTCATGGACGGCCATCTCGGCATTTCATTGGGAAGGAAGGCCACAACAACCTTGGAGAATTTGGGGGCGGAAATTCGATTGGAAACCTTACCGCCGGCCATGAGAACAATACCGTCACCATCCGTATCGGCTAGAGGCATGGACGGACACATGGTATAGCAGTTACCGCAATACATGCATCTTTCATTTTTAACTTCAACGGATTTGACTTCCTTACCGTCTGCCAGTTTCACCTTTGCCGGTTTGATGGCAGCCGTGGGGCAGGCGGAAATAGCCAAGGGAATTTCGCAAACCTTATCAAGATATTCATGATCCAGCATGGGCGGTTTTCTGTGATATCCGAGGATGGCGATATCAGAGCAGTGAACCGCACCGCACATATTCAGGCAGCAGGCCATGGAAACCCTGAGCTGGGCCGGAAGTCTCATATCCTGAAAATCTGCAAACAATGCATCCATGGCAGCCTTTACCGTACCGGAGGCATCGGTGGCAGGGGTATGGCAGTGAATCCAGCCCTGGGTGTGAACGATATTGGTAACCCCGGCGCCTGTTCCACCAATGGGGAATTTAAAGGAACCACCGGCAAATTTTCTGGATTTCAGGTCATTTTTAAGGGGCTCAACTTTATCCTTTGAATCCACCATGAATTCAATATTGTTACGGGTGGTAAAACGAACATACCCGTTGCAATGTTTGTCTGCAATATCACAGATTTCATTGATATGGCTGGTCGACATCAAACGGGCGCCGCCGACTCTGACGGTGTAAAGCTCATCTCCTGAATCACCGACATGAACCAGAACACCCGGTTCAAGGATTTCATGGTGAGACCATTTTCCCTTATTTTTTGCGATCACAGGAGGATAAAAGTCGTTATAGTCTTTCGGACCGATGTCGGTAATCCTGTTTTCCATCGGTTTTGCTGGATCATAACCAGTAGAAATAAATGCCATTATTATTCTCCCTTTCTATCTAAGATGGTGTTTTCTGTATTCGTCAACATCACGTTCCCAGCCGCCGGTGACCTCATCTTCTTTCCAGAAGATGTACGGGTTGGTTCTCGGGTAGGATACATGCTGGGGCTTTGCCTCAATACCGGTGACTTCAAGAAGTTTCTGGAATCCCTGACGCATGATCAGCTCACCCAGACGTTCACGGTTTTTGCCCTCTTCCATCCACCAATCCCAAACATTTTCGATGACGGATGTGATTGCTTCATAATCATTGTCAGGATTGACTTCCACAAAAGGAACCAGCAGGGAACCCATCTGGGCGCCGTCCAGAATCGGTGCCTTTGCACCGCAAAGGATGGAAAGACCGGTATCCTTACCAATTTTCAGGGCTCTCGGCATAACATTGATGCAATGCATGCAGCGGGTGCAGTTGGCATTATCAATAAACAGTTTCTTGTTTTCAAATTTCATACATTTTGTCGGGCACAGGGCCAAAACTTCTTTTTCAAGGTCAAATTTGCCCCAGTTTCTGCTGCCGCGGAAAGCGCCTGCATTGGCAGGATATTTCGCGTCATTTTCAACATATTTGTTCACTGCATCCTGATTAATCCGGATATTGTCTCTCCAGGTACCGATAAAAGACATGTCGGAACGGGCGATGGATGCCACGCAGCAATTGGGGCAGCCATCCAGTTTGAATTTGAATTTATAGGGGAAGGCCGGTCTGTGAAGTTCATCCTGGTATTGATTGGTCAAAAAATAAACCAGGGCATTGGTATCATAGCAGGCATATTCACATCTGGACTGGCCAAGGCAATCGGCCGGCGTTCTCAGGTTGGAGCCTGAACCGCCCAGATCCTGGCCCATATCATGGGTCAGTGTCCAGAATACTTCCTCAAGCTGGGGAGTAGTGGTTCCCAGAAGAATGATATCACCGGTGGCACCATGCATATTGGTAACTCCGGAACCTCTCAGATCCCAAAGTTTGGTCAGCGTTCTCAAATATTCCGTTGTATAGTATTTACCTGCCGGCTGATTCACCCGCATGGTATGAAAATGCTCTACACCCGGAAACAATTTGGGCTGATCACAGTATCTGCCGATAACACCACCGCCATAACCGAACACACCCACGATACCGCCATGTTTCCAGTGGGTTCTGCCGTGTTTGTAAGACAGTTCCAAAACGCCCAAAAGATCGGCTACACAATCCTGGGGAATCTGGAATTCAACACCTTCTACGTTCTTTGCTCTTTTTTCAGCCTGGGCTTTCAGGTCAGAGACAAAGCTAGGCCATGGGCCGGATTCCAGCTGGTCCAGTAAAGGAGTCTCATGTTTTGCCATTTACTTACCTCCGTTAATTGTTAATTTACATTTACTAATGAAAAGGTTATCCAAACTTTTCATTCAATTTCTTAGTTCGTCATTATTCCAATACCTTAGTTCAACAACCCATTGGAATCATACATATGCCGAATAAAATAACATTGCAGATATAAAATTTCTGTTTCAACATGTCAATTAAAAAAGGTTTTTTTTATAAGGTTTTAAAAATAGTCTGCAAAACTCTGCAATGAGACTCGATATTTCCCCTTATTACCCTGCTATCGGCCGGATTCGCCACCCAAGAATCCTGGGTGGCGAATCCGATACTCATCATCTGATCCAGGTTGAATCCATTTAAAAAAGAGATAAAAGTCCGTTTTAAATCCCCGTAATCATCGGCTTTTGATTTTTCATCCAGGACACCCAAAAATCCGTCAACGGTTGCTGTTATGACCCCATCCCCCAGCATGACGGTCTCACCTGTACCATCCAGGCGGTCCAGACGCATTCTTAAACTGAGGTTAAAAAAGAATACCAGCAACGAAGGTAAAATCTGATTTTTTTTCTCGATTTCATCAACCCCGAATTCCGTGAGAGGAGAATATCCTCTCACCGTAATCAGCCTGACATGGAATTGGCCGTCTGCCGCCCTCACAATAAAATCACCGGCCGCATGGTGCCAGGGATAGATCTGTTCAAAGGTTTCGAT
>JAABTB010000013.1 GCA_011390085.1 Desulfobacula sp. | reverse complement strand
ACGGCGGTTCCCGTATCCTGGCACATTGGATACACCCGTTCTGCAGATATGACGGCATTTTTCAACAGTTCCAGGGCCACATACCGGTCATTGTCCGAGCTCTCAGGATCATCCATGATCTTTCTTAAATTTTTCAGATGTTCCGGCCTGTAGAGGTGGGCCACATCCTTGAAGGCCTGATCGGCAATCAAGGCCAGGGCCTGGGGTTCAATCATGAGAACCGGTTTCCCTTCAAATTCCCTTACCCTGACATGGTCCTTGGTCAGAAGGCGGTATTCCGTCGTATCCGGTCCCAGGGGAAACATAG
>JAABTB010000012.1 GCA_011390085.1 Desulfobacula sp. | reverse complement strand
TCTCCATTCCTTTCACAAAGCAACAGGCAGCAGGGCGACCTGCTGCCCGGATCTTTCTTTGATATCAGGCCGATGCTATTTCACAAGGACCATTTTCCGCCTCAGATAGGCAATCTGGGTCTGGTGGGGCAGATCTTTGGGGCAATAGTCTTCACACCCCAGAAGGGTCATGCATCCGAAAACACCGTCATCATCCCCCATGATTTCATAAAATTCTTCATCCGTGCGCTTGTCCCTGGGGTCCAGGGCAAACCGGGCCAGGCGCATGAATCCCACGGCCGACAGAAAATCAGGCCTCATGCGCTTGGTGGCGCAGGCCGACACGCAGCAGCCGCATTCCACACACCGCTCCAGCTCATAGATCTGGTCTGCCACATCCGGGTCCATGCGTTCCTCCAGTTTGTTATAATCCACCTTGTCTGCTTGGGTATCATGGATCCAGGATTCCACCCGTTCGGACATGGCCCGCATGAATTTTCCCGTATTGACGGACAGATCGCCGATAAGCTCAAATCCGGGTAAGGGCAATAGCTTAATCTCGCCGCTTTCGTATTTTGAGGTCAGGGTCCGGCATGCCAGAGTCGGCTGACCATTGATGACCATGGCGCAGGACCCGCAGATGCCGGCCCTGCAGACAAAATCAAATTGCAGGGACGAATCCTGCTGCTCCCGGATTTCGTTCAATGCAATAAAAACCGTCATCCCGGGGGCCTCTGTGATCTCATAGGTGACCATGCGGGGCTTGTCACCCTTTTTCTGCGGATTATATCTGAATATCTGGAATTTTAAGACTCTTTCATTCTCGCTCATTATTTAAACCCCCTGCCGATACGCTCGTTTTTGCCTTTGAATTTTTCAGGAATGGTGATGGGATTCAAGAGTTCCTGAATCTCAAACCGGTCTGCGCCGGGGTTGGCTTCCCGTATGGTTTCTATCCGGCTGATTCTTTTTTTTGTGTCCGGATGATGGACAATATTGTCCACCCCATATCCCCTTGATCCCGGAGGCATTTCCATCTTCGTGATATCCAGTTCTTCATAGGCGACATCGGGCAAATCAGCATTTTCATCCGTCCAGGTGGTCAGGGTTCTTTTCAGCCAATCCTTGTCATTTCTTTCAGGATAATCTTCCCTGGCATGGGCGCCGCGGCTTTCCTTCCGCAGAAGGGCCCCATAGGCCACACACTGGGCCAGTTTGATCATTTTCGGCACCCGGATGGCCTCCACCAGTTCAGGATTGGAAGAAGAGATCCGGTTTCGCAGGGCAATATTTTTGGCCCTCTGGTTCAAGGACTTCAATTCTTCAACCGCCTGCTCCAGATCCGGTCCGTTTCTGAAGATGCCGACCTTGTCCATCATGATTTTCTGCATTTCAGCCTTCAACTGAAAGGGATTTTCTCCATGATCTCTGAACAGAAGGTCTGTGATTTTCTTTTCTTCCTGTTGCATGAAATGCTCAATGGCAATGGTGCTGATGTTTAATGGATTTGCCCCACAATAATCCGCCACATACTCTCCCACGATCATGCCGGCCACAACGGTTTCGGCAACGGAATTGCCCCCCAGGCGGTTGAATCCGTGCATATCCCAGCAGGCTGCTTCGCCGGCAGAGAAAAGCCCCTTGAGGGTTGGGCTTTCTCCCGTGGCTCTGGTCCTGACCCCGCCCATGGAATAATGCTGGGTGGGTCTTACCGGAATGAGTTCCTCCACCGGGTCAATGCCGAGGAAATATTCACAGATTTCTTTGACTTCCCTTAAATTCTTTTCAATGTGTTTACGGCCCAGAAGCCGGATATCCAGCCAGAGATGATCCCCATACCGGGAAGGCACCCCTTTGCCTTTTCTCATGTGCTCGGTCATTCTCCGGGACACCACGTCCCTGGAGGCCAGTTCTTTTTTCTCCGGTTCATAATCCGGCATGAACCGGTAGCCGTCCCGGTCCAGCAAAAGCCCGCCATCGCCGCGGCATCCTTCCGTGGTCAGGATTCCGACGGGCACAATGGCCGTGGGGTGGAACTGGACCGCTTCCATATTGCCCAGGGGGGCGATGCCGGTTTCAAGGACAATGGCATTGCCGATGCCTTCGGAAATGACGGCATTGGTAGTCACGGAATAGAGTCTTCCGTATCCCCCCGTGGCAATGGTCGTGGCCTTGGCCACATAGGCGATAAGGTCTCCCGTGATCAGGTCCCTGACAATGGCCCCGTAACAGACCCCGCCGTCATGGATCAGAGCCAGGGCTTCTTTGCGTTCATGAACCGGGATCCCCATCTGGATGGCCTTGTTGTCCATGGCATAGAGCATGGTATGACCGGCGCCGTCCGAGGTAAAGCAGGTCCTCCATTTCTTGGTACCGCCGAAATCCCTGGCTGAAATCAGGCCGTGGGCCTCGGCTTTTTCCGTAATGGTAACCTTTTCCCCATTGATGACCACTTCCCGGTCCCCTCCCCTGACTCTGGACCAGGGCACGCCCCAGGCCGCCAGTTGGCGGATGGCCTTGGGGGAAGTGTTGACAAACATCCGGGCCACATCCTGGTCGCATCCCCAGTCGCTTCCCTTGACCGTATCTGCAAAATGGATGTCTTCATCATCCCCATCGCCCTTGATACAGGCCCCGAGACTGGCCTGCATACCGCCCTGGGCCGCCGCAGAATGGGACCGTTTGGCAGGAATCAGGGAAAGGACGATGGTATCATATCCCCTCTGCATGGATGCGATGGCCACTCTCAGCCCTGCCAGGCCCCCGCCGATTACAAGTGAATCCGTATATATGACTTTCATTTAGCTGTCCCCTTATTCGTTTGAGTCTTCAATATATCGGGTCTGTACCAACCCCTGAGGCATTTCCAGTGATGTCGTCTGCCCGAGATATCTTTCTCCGACCTTGTCCCTGTGGCCCATGCCGACGATGGTAAAGGCCAGTATGCCAAGAACGCCGATGACCAGATAAAAGACGATGATCCGGTTTCTCAGCATTTGGAGTTTCAGTCTTGATCGTTTGGCATCTTTGCCGCTGAACCATCCCCATTTCATGCAGAGCCGGTAAAGGCCGATATTGGCGTGAAGCACGACGCAAACCAGGAGAACCAGGTACAAAAACCACATATTGCCGGAAACCACCCGGTCTGCCGACAGATACGGATCAACGCTGCCCGGATTGGCAAACATGGTATACAGATGAACCGACCCTGCAAAAAACATGATAAAACCGGTGATCACCTGGACATACCAGAGCTTGGTTTCCATATGGTTGGTCATGATCACCTGGTCTGCCATAATCCTGTGCTGCTGGTAAGAGTTGGGAAATTTTCTCATCCCCAGCAGGGCATGGGTGATAAACAGAATGGAGATGACCACTACGGCAAAAAAGACGATAATGGGAAATCCATGGCCCGTATCCGAGAGAAAGGACAGCTCCAGCATTCCCGTAACAAAGGAAAAGGCTTTTTTCCCAAAAATGATGCTGCCGTCAAACAACAGATGCATCCAGATGAACAGCCCCAGGATCAAACCTGTTGCGCTCTGGGCAAAATCAAGCCGGGCCGGTAGCCTGCTCTTTTTCTTGTTCGATTCAATTGTATAACTCTCCAAATCAACCTCCTTATAATTTACCGTTTAGATGCGGCTAAAATATGGTTTTACAAATCCGGCCGATCTCTCCTAAATTTTCACAGGTATGAACCCCGTTTTCCCTGAAGGCCTGGATTTTTGCTGCGCCCGTCCCGCTGGAGCCTGAAATGATGGCGCCGGCATGGCCCATCCGCCTGCCCGGAGGAGCCGTCAACCCGGCAATGAATCCCACCACGGGTTTGGTCATGTGTTTTTTAATATAGGCGGCGGCCTGTTCTTCCGTGCTTCCGCCGATTTCACCGACCATGACGACCCCGTGGGTGTCTTCATCGGCTTCAAAGGCAGCCAGGACATCAATAAAACTGGTTCCCGTCACCGGATCACCGCCGATACCGATACAGGTGGATTGGCCGAGACCTGCTTTTGTCAACTGATCTACCACTTCATAGGTCAGGGTCCCGGACCGCGAGACCACACCGATGTTGCCCTTTTTATGAATCTTGCCCGGCATGATGCCGATCTTGCATTCACCCGGGGTGATAATTCCCGGACAGTTGGGTCCGATGAGCCGGCAATTTTTTGTGGCCAGATAATTTTTCACTTTCAGCATGTCCAGTATGGGAATGCCTTCTGTAATGGTCACAATCATATCCACTCCGGAATCGGCTGCCTCGACAATGGCATCGGCCCCAAACGGCGGCGGAACAAAAATCAGGCTGGCATTGGCCCCGGTCTCTTTGACGGCTTGGCTCACCGTATCAAACACCGGCACATCATCCATTTTCTGGCCCCCTTTGCCGGGGGTAATGCCTGCCACCACCTTTGTGCCGTACTCGATGCACGCTCTGGCATGAAAGCTGCCCTCTTTTCCGGTGATGCCTTGAATCAGAACCCTTGTATTCTTATTGACAAATATACCCACAATGCATCTCCTTTAGTTAACGGCAGCCGCAATTTTAGCAGCAGCATCCAAAAGATCGGAAGCACTGGTCAGATTGAGGCCGGACTCTGCCAGGATCTGTTTACCCATTTCCACATTGGTGCCTTCCATGCGCACCACCACCGGAATGTTCACTCCGGTTTTCTTGGCCGCCTCCACAACCCCTCTGGCAAACACATCACACCTCAAAATACCTCCGAAGATATTGATCAGGATGGCCTTGACCTTGGGGTCTGCCAGGATGATCCTGAAGGCGTTTTCCACCTGCTCGGAACTGGCGCCGCCGCCCACATCCATGAAATTGGCAGGCGTTGCCCCGGCATTTTTGATAATGTCCATGGTGGCCATGGCCAGACCGGCGCCATTGACTATATTGCCCACATTTCCGTCCAGGTTGATATAATTCAAGCTGTACCGGGATGCGTCCACTTCCATGGGGTCTTCTTCTCCAAAATCCCTGAATTCCAGAAGATCCTTATGCCTGTAAAGGGCGTTTGAATCGAAATCCACTTTGGCATCCAGGGCCAGGACGGTTCCGCCCGAGGTAAGGATCAAGGGATTGATCTCCACAAGAGATGCATCATATTCCACAAAAAATTTATACAAATTAAACAGCATTCCATACAACTGTTTCATGGCAGGTGCCGGAAAACCAAGCCTGAAACCAACTTCCCGCATCTGATAGCCCTGTATGCCCAGAAGTGGGTCTACATAAACCTTGAAGATTTTCTCAGGGGTCTTTTCAGCCACATTTTCAATATCAATCCCCCCGGCCTGACTGGCCATGATCACTATTTTTTCAGTCTGCCGGTCCACCAGGAGGCTTAAATAATATTCTTTATCAATACTCTGTCCGGCCTCAACCAGCACTTTTCTGACAATTCGACCTTCCGACCCTGTCTGATGGGTCACCAGGGTCATGCCGAGAAATTGCTCTGCAATGGTCAGAACCTGCTCCGGGTTGGCTGCAAGCTTTACACCGCCGCCTTTTCCCCTGCCCCCGGCATGAATCTGTGCCTTTACAACCACCGGGAACCCGCCAAGACCCACCGATATCTTCAGCGCCTCTTCCTTTGAAAATGCCACACCGCTTCGGGCAACCGGGATATTGAATTTTCTGAACAATTCCTTTGCCTGATATTCATGTATCTTCATCTTATTTCCTTATCGCTTTGAGGGAGCTGTCGGGTTAAACAGTTCACCCCCTTTTTTTAAATAAATTAGTACTATATTATGTTTCCTTCAGCTTTTCAACAGCTTATGCGGTTCCTATACAAACAAAAACACAAAGCTTTCGTAAACCTGAAAGAGAAGATACATGCAGTCCTACAGCGTTAACAATATTGTTCTTTCAACACCCCCTTTTTCAGCTTGCCGGTTACAGTCGTCGGCATTGAATCAACCAATTGGATCGATTTTGGAAATTTAAACCCGGCAAGCCTTCCCTCCAAAAACGAAACGACCTCTTCAAAGCGAATGGTCTTTCCTTTATGACACAGGATAAAGGCTTTTCCGGTCTCCCCCCATTTTTCATCCGGTACACCGATAACAGCCACCCTCTCGATTTTCGGATGATCCATCAGAACAGACTCTATTTCTGCCGGATAAACATTTTCCGCACCGCTTCTGTACATATCCTTGACCCGGTCCACAATATAGAGATACCCGTCTTCATCCATGTATCCCAGATCCCCGGTATGAAGCACATCATTGACAAGGGTGGCGCGGGTCTCCCCCGGCATATCCCAGTATTCCTTCATGACATTGGGCCCGATGGCCATAATCTGACCGATTTCTCCGGGCCCGAGCTTCTCTCCTTTTTCATTTTGAATCCATAATTCCGTAAAAAAATTGGATAGTCCTACAGATCTGTTTTTGCTTTTCGGGGCATTCTTTGGCATCAGGGCCATGGCGGAATTCTCTGTCTGGCCGAATCCGGGTAAAAGATGCAGCCCTTTTTTATCCAGCTCATCAAAAAAAGATTGGTGGGTTTTCTCGCCGCCGCCATAGGCAAACCGGACGCTGCTCAAATCAACCTTGTCCAGGATGCCGGTTTGCAAAACAAATTTCATCATGGTGCTGAGCCCGAAGACAAGGGTGGCCTTGTATGTTTCAATATCCAGAGCAAATTTTTCAGGATCGAACTTTGATCGCATCAAAAGCGTGGCCCCGCGGCACAGGGCAGGGGTGGATACGGCACAGAGCCCGGCCGAATGGCATAAAGGGGCCTGGGACTGGAAAATATCATCCTGCCGCATATCCGTATAATTGATGATGTTGAAACATTTAAAATAGTTCTGGCCGTGGGTCAGGACCGCTCCTTTTGGGTTACCGGTCACCCCTGAGGTAAACATGATGATAAAGGGGTCGTCGAGATCAATAACTTCATCCGGGAAAGGTTCATGAAAGGGATAGAATTCAATGGTCCCGTGATAGTCCAACGCCCAATAAGGGCAAGGGGTTTCATGAGCCTTGTCTCTTACGCAGACATAATTCTCCTTCTTGACTTCCAGAGAATCCCTGATGGGGTCTATGTATTTGCTAAACTGGTCATTAAACACCAGAAAGCTGCAATGGCAACGGTTGATCTGGTATTTCAGTTCCTGCGAAACCAGCCGGTAGTTGAGGGGAACAAAGATAAGACCGAGCTTGGCTGCAGCAAAATAGCAGGTGAGAAATTCAGGGCAGTTGACCAGGTCCACGGCAACGCGATCTCCTTTTTTCAGGCCTTTTTCCTTAAAAAAATGGGCCACCCGGTTGGATTCCCGGTTCAGTTCCCGGTAAGTAATGGGAGTGTCTTCAAAAATAAGGGCTGCCTTATCCGGAGTATACAATTCCCGTTTGCTTAAAATTTTTCCTATATTCCATTTCATGGTTCACATCTCTGCCTGAATGAGCGTTTCAAGTTTTTCAAGGCTGTCAATTCCGCTTTTTTTTGCAAGCTGCCTCAGCATTTCAATGGAAAGGTTCTCCCCATCATCAAACGCCTTTTTGATATGACTCCAATAATTTTGAAGGGTATTGTCGCTATAGGTCTCAAGTTCGCTTGCAAGATAGACTTTAAAATTACTGCCGTCCAGGGCCATATTCGTGTCCCGGCAGGTCTGGCTGTAAACAGCCGGGTATTTTTTCTTCAGATCATCCTGCCACTTTTGTTCAATCTCGACGATGTTATCTATCAAAGGGTTCATGTTGACCTTTGGAATCTTGTTGTCCATTCTGGCATATTTTTCAAAAACGAGATTCCGGCCCGTTCTTGCTGCCACCACGAGATCCTTGAAATAGGACTCCAGCATCTCGTGGGACCAGAAATCATAGATGCTTCCTCTGATCTTTCTGAATGCGTCGGGCTTCTCCTGGCATGACGCGTTCAAGTCCCCGTTGACCGCCCGGAACATAGTGAATTCCATATCCAGAATACTTTTTACCAGAAATTCCCTGCTTCTTTTAAAGACATCCATTGAGCAGCCTCCCTTTTTCCTTATTTTTTTCCTTTAAGAACCGATAAAATTCATAGGTTTTCTGCATCCCCTGGGCCATGGGGGTAAATTTGAACCCAAACGCCTTCTGAAGCTTATCCCCTGAATACACCTCATGGTGATCCATGGAAAACGGCAGGGGAATCCTTTCCTGCATAATGGTTTGAACGGTTTTTTGAATAATTTTAAGTGGTTTCCCTGATATCAGGCCAAGTATCTCCACAAATTTCTTATAGGACAAAAATTCAGGGGATACCGTATTAAAGACCTGATCATATGATTTGTTGGTTTCCATACACTTGCCAATGATGGCTGACAGGTCTTCTACAAAAATGAAATTAAACAAGGCCAGATGATGTTCCGGGATGACGATGGGGGCGTCTTTTTCCATCAGATCAAAAAAATAGGTTTCCCGGGGGGCATAATTAAACGGGCCGTAAAGAATGGAAGGCCGCAGAATGGTCCAGGGAATGGATTTTTCCCGGCAGATCGCCCTAAGGTATTCTTCAGCCTTGATTTTATTAAAGGCATAGCCGGCATAGTCTCCCAGCTCAGGCTGGGGGGATTTGATGGTTACCGCGGTTTCATCCAGGGGCGGCATGGCAGAATGATCATACACACTGGCTGTGCTGATAAAAATATAATGTCTGATGGCCCCGGAAACGCCATGGAATAAAGATTCGATATCTTCGGCTGAATACCCGCAAAAATCAATGACCACATCCCAATTCAGTGGTGGCAGGCCTTCCCGGATGGAACCACAGGATGTCCTGTCCCCGTGAAACTCCGTCACCCCTTTTAAATTCAAGGGAATATTGCCCCTGTTAAAGGTGAAAATTTCTTTTTCCCCCTGATTTAGAAGGAATTCAACCAGGGATCGCCCGGCAAAATAGCTGCCGCCGATAATCAGCACCTTGCCTGTCAACATGCCCCCCAGACGTCTTTTGTTCGCAGTATCTCATCGGAGATGGACTGTTGTGCCCAAAGACCGTGATCCAAAAGGAAATTGCCGGTTGCATGGCTGATGTCCTGACGCTTCATTTCGTTAATAATGGCGGAGCACATGGTTTCCATGATGTCCTGACTTTCAATATCATTGGTGCAGGCCATCAGTATGGCAACGGCATCATGGGTCTGTCTTCCAGGGTCACCAAGATTCTTAACAGCCCTGTGTTTCCATTTATAGAAAGGCGCAAACCGTTTTTTAAGCAAAAACACAAGATCCATGATGTCCATGCAAAAGGCATTTTTGGCAAAGGCCGCAGCAACAGGTTCCCCGCGTCGGACAGACCTCATAAAATTATATTGGCCGGACTGGGCACAGGACATGCACTTGGCTGCTATTTTAAACCGCCGGACATCTTCGGGATAAAACTCAAGAAGCTTTTGGCGGATACTTGAAAATCTGCCGGACGGATCATAAAACACTTCCCCGCTGGTACAGGCACACAGATATGCATCACAAAGCGTCATCCACTGGCTTGGCGTTTGCGGTGCATGGGGAAGCCCGGTAAAGCGTCTATAAAAGTCCGAAATCTTAAAGACACCAAGTTTCTGAGAACTTAACCGGGCTGTTTTTCTAACAATCCCCATGTACATCCGGGGCAATTTTTCATAAGCCTTCTGAAATTCCAGGCCGAACTCGTCAAAATCCTCATCCGTCAGCCAGAGGCAGAACCCCGGCCCCCAGTCGTGATCCCTTGATACGCGATCATCAAATCCCAGGCACTCGGAACCCTCCCCCACCATCCCGGCGGCTATCCGATCACTGATAAAAGAAAATTTTTCTTTTATCATGGGTTCGCCGTATGCTAAAAAAAAACCGCGGCAGAGATCAAGGCCCTTCATGATCGTTTTCTATCTTTCATAATCAAAGACGCGGACTTCATCTTTTTCAATAAAGGCTTCTTTTTCTATTTTTTCAACAATTTTTTCTGATGCTTCGGCAGAAATATATTTTTCCCCGCACTGGACACAGAGTCCGGCCGGTACTTTTTTGATCACATACAGATCCCCTTCCCACCGGAAATCAAAATTTCCAACGGTAATGGGCTCTATTTCGCTGTTGCAAAAAAAACATGTTCTTTGTTTTGCATTCTGTCGTGCATCCATTGCTTGACCTTTGACCTCTGTTCTTGTTTTTTCATCCTGCCATGTGGGCATTGACGGGTGGTAGGCATATAAGATAATCAGATTGTCGTCCCTGTCCCGGGTGCACACCACATGGACCGGTTCGCCGTTTGCGGCCCCCAGCACCAGAAAGGCGTCGCTGCGCAGCGGGTGGCTGTGGATTTCCAGGATAGTCCCGGAAAGCAGCACCTGCCGGATATCCTCCATGGAAAAAATTCGCCGGGTCAGATACCGGACAATGTGCTCTGAATTAAAAAAGTCGTTTTCACTGACCTTATCCCTGATCCAGTCTGCTGTCTCTTTTACGTCGGGTCGCAGGAATGCCTGATTCATTAATTATACCGCCTTGTCATGGTTGTCTGAACCATACCGTATCTGATTACCGGGCAAGTTCAACGATTTTTTCAACCAGTTTTTTGATTCCTTTGGCCACATCGGCAATGCCTGGCCCCAGCATATAGGCAGGCGCGGTCACAATGCCGTTTTTCTCATCCACACAGATCTCATCCACTTTGCACAGGCTGTGTTTCACCCCGATGGAGGTGAGGGCGCCCACAACGCCTGCTTCGCTGCCGATGGTCAGCTTGGGGGACCGTTCCCTCAAGGCCATGCCCAAGGTGGCCGGTGCAATGCACAGGGCACCCACCGGTTTTTTAGCGTCCATCATGTTTTTCAAAAAATCGGCCACTTCCGGATTGACTTTGCCTTCCGGGCCTTTAAAGGCGAACTCGCTCAAATTTTTGGCAGCCCCGAACCCTCCCGGCAGAATAAGGGCAGAAATATCGTTCACGCTCATATCCTTGATATTTTTGATCTCTCCCCTGGCAATCCTGGCAGATTCCTTCAATACATTCCGGGTTTCATTTTCTTCTTTTCCCGTCAAATGATCGATCACATGGGCCTGGGGGATATCCGGGGCAAAACAGACCGCTTCGGCCCCTGCCTCGGCAATATACAGCAATGTCAATACGGCTTCATGGATTTCACTGCCGTCATAGACCCCGCACCCGGACAACAATACACCGATTTTTTTTTGACTCATCTTTTCCTCCTCACAGGATGGCATAAATTAATGATCTCGTTCATATCTTCTATTTCAGGAAGACATCCTATCATTTCAACCAGCTTTTCCGCATTTTCTTCTGAAATAACCGGTTCTGCAAGACCCATGAATTTTTTTTTCATTTCAATAAACGTCAGGGGGTCTTCAGCAGATCCCCTGGATTCCCGGATAAAATTTTCCAGGAGCCGGCCGTCTTTGGTGGTCACTTTAATCATGGTTTCGAATTTTTTCAGATTGGTGTTCAAAAGGACATTGATTCTTTCCCTGAAACCCGCCACTTCAGGATCATCGATCCACTCCCGGGTAAACATATCCGGGTTGACCCGGCCTTTGACAAAAGCCAAGGCTGCACATTGGTAGACGCTGAATTTTCCTTCCAGCACCTTTCTCGGATGTTTGATATTGACAACACTGAAAGGAAGCGGGGCAAATTCGATCTGGATGCTGTGGACATCTTCGGCCGTAATGCCTTCCATTTCTTTCATTTCTTCAATGGCCTGGATGGTGGAATGGGTGGCAAGGGCAGAGGCATAGGGCTTGAACGCAATATCCAAGATATGGTATTCCGTACCGAGATCGGCAAAAAGCCGGCTTGCATCGGCTTCAGGCGCAAACACATTTTTAAGGCCGAACCGCCCTTCAAAAATTTCACGGCTGCTGTCGAAATTGCGTTTGGCCAGGGCAACGGACATGACCCCGTCCATGGCGGCTTTCCCGGCATGAAAGGGTTTGCTCATGGTGCCGAACACTTCCCTTAACCCCGACACCTGTGTCCCGGCGATGCCGAAGGCATTGACGATCTGGTCGCGGGAAAGCCCCATGAGCTTTGCTGCACCGGCCGTGGCACTGAACCGGCCGATGGTGGACGTGGCATGAAAACCGTGATCATAATGACCCTGCCCTGCGGCTCCCCCGATTCTGGCGGCGATTTCAAACCCGATGACAAAGGCCGTGATAAAATCCCGGCCCGAAGATTTCATATACTCAGCCGCAGCCACCACAGCCGGGGCCAGGCATACGCTGGGATGAATTCCTGCACCCTTGTGGGTGTCGTCAAAATCCAGGGCATGGGACAGGGTGCCGTTGGCCAGGGCTGCAAAAATCAGATTGGTTTTTCTCCCCTTCCCGATAATGGTGGCATGCTCATTTCCGCCGACGATATCAATAAAATCCAAAAGGATATCACTGACCGGCTCCCGTGATCCGCCCAGGGTGACACCGATCCAATCCAGGAGGCATAATTTGGCATACCGCTGGACCTCGCCGGGAATATCCTCAAAAGACGTCTGATGGATATATTCTGCAAACCGCTCTGTAACCGTCATGATGGCCATTTTCCGATATATCTCAACTGTTATTGGGTTACTGTTCCCTGTTCACTATGATGGTCTGCTTTCCTCAGGTATCCGGCAGGCATGAAGCTACAATTTCGGCAATATCAAAGGCTTTTGTTTCTTCCGTACATTTTTTAAGCCCGTCCGTCAGCATCAAAAGACAAAAAGGACAGGCTGTTGCAATGATATCCGCCTGGGTGTCAAAGGCTTCTTTTGCCCTTTCCTGGTTGATCCGTCTGCCCGTCTCCTCAGCCCAGTAATTGCCGCCGCCGCCGCCGCAGCAAAAGCTTTCATTTTTATGGCGGGGCATTTCAATCAAATTCCCTGCGGCTGAGATCAAGGCCCTGGGAGCCTCATACTCTCCATTACGGCGGCCAAGATAGCAGGGATCATGATAGGTAATGCGCTGGGGTTTTTTATCAAATTTTAATTTATGGTCACCCATGAGCTGTTGAATGAACACCCCGTGGGGAATGACCTCATAATTTCCGCCCAGTCTGGAATAATGCCGGGTAAAACTGTTATAGCAATGAGGACAGAGGGTGATGATTTTTTTAATGCCGAGTTCGGAAAATTCCTCGATGTTCTGCCCGGCAATCTCGGCAAACAAAAATTCGTTTCCCATTTGTTTGGCCGGATCCCCGGTGCAGCGGTAATCTTCCAGAATCCCATAGGAAACCCCGGCTTTGCTGAGGATATGGACCATGGCCCTTCCAATCTTCTGTGCCCGCTGTTCATAGGTCACGGAACACCCGATCCAAAGCAGGTATTCGGTCTGTCCGGCTTCAAACATGGGAACATCCAGGTCTTTTCGCCATTCAGCCATGCCCGAGCCTGTGCCGAAAAAGGGATGTGCCCGCTGTTCCATACTTGCAATGGCTTTTCCCATGAGCTCCGGAACCCGGCTTTGTTCCATGGATAGATTCTGCCGGAACTTCATGATGGTTTTGGGCTGGTTGATGCCGGCAGGACAGGCTTCCATGCAGGCGGCGCAGGTGGTGCAGTTAAAAATCGCTTCCATGGAAACATCATCCCATACCGGTTCATCCAGTTGTCCTTTTGAAAGCCTTTGTGCCATGGTGACGATCACCCCTTTGGGAGATAAAGGCTTTTCTGTAGAATGGGCGGGACAGACTTCCTGACATCTTCCGCACCAGAGGCAGGAAGCAAAATCCAGAAACCGTTTCCGTGTAAAATCCGATAATTTGTCCGCACCCAAAAGAGGGGCTTCGTGGGAATCTTCGCTCTCAAATGAAGAAAAATCAATAACGCCCATTTTCACACCCGGGGCAGGATCGGCAAACCCGGCATTTACAGGTGCAAGGATAATGTGAATTAAGGGTGAAAAGGGAATATAGGCAATAAAGGAAAGGGCCAGAAGACCGTGAATCCACCAGGTGACGGTATGAATCCAAAGAACATGGGGACTGCCGATGAAACCCGCTGCCATCAAATTGCCGACAAAGGCTCCGGTTTCAGGGGAGCCTGCGGCAAGTCGGGCACCTTCAAGAAAAAAACCTGTCAAAAGAATTCCCCCCAGAAGTCCGCAGGCAAACACAAAGCCCTTTCTTGCCGCAGGCAGTTTCAACCGCTCAGGCATAAACGCCCTTCGAATAAGAAAAAATACAATGCCGCACAGGGCCAGAACACCTGCAAGGTCAAGTGCAAATGCCATGAACCACTGATTGAACGCCCCTTTAAAAACCGGCAGGCCAAAGAGCACATTCAGGATGACCAGATTGGTGCCGATAAAAAGAATGGCCATCCCGAAAAACACAAACCCGTGGGCAATGCCGGAAAAGGGTTTGCGGTAAAGCCTTTCGTTCAGAATCCCCCTGACAAAAAATGCACCTGGGCGGAAGGCTGCGATCCCCTGTATCATGTTGTCGACATCGAGGTTGACCCTCATCTTTCCCTGGCGGATCAAAATCCATTGCCGGTGGAGTCCGTAAAGAAAAATAAGGATGACCGGAATGGCCAGAAGATCCATGACAATACCAAAATCGATATTCCAGTAGGGAACGCGCGGCATTTATCTTTTCTCCTTGACCGCCTCTGTTAAGAGCGGCAAAATTTTCTTATAATCACATACCAGACCAAACCGTGCCCGGTTGAAGATATTGGCCTCCTGATCCTTATTAATGGCCACCACGCATTTTGAATTGGCAATGCCGGCAAGGTGCTGGCTGGCACCGGATATGCCCACGGCAAAATACACATCCGGTGCCACAATCTTCCCGGTCTGGCCGACCTGGCGGGTCGGGGAGACCCAGCCTTCATCCACCGCTCCCCTGGATGCGCCCACAGCCCCGTTCATTTGGTCGGCCATGGCCAGGAGCAATGCAAAACTATCCTTATCGCCTACCCCCCTGCCGCCGGATACGATAATGGCGGCATCCTCCAATGGGATACCTTCTGCCTGCTCGTTTGTTTCTGCAACCAGTATGACTTTATCCCCTTCCCGGGAAAGCGGGGTGGATGACGTGGTTCCCTCAAGGAGGGCAGGCTCAAAATATTTCCTGCGAATGGTCAGAATGGCCGGGACTGATTCCAGTTTCTGTTTGATCATGGCTTTGCCGCCGTAAATGGGCCGCTCCACCACCATATCCGGATGCACGGCTGTTACTTCCGTGACCACGGGGGCGGACAAGGCGGCGCTGAGGGGTCCGGCAAGACCTGTCCCAAGCGTTGACACGCTCATGAGGATGACGTCATATTTTTCCTCCTGGATGATCCTCAAGACACTTGACACCAGGTTGGCGGCAACGGTTTTATTTGCCTGCCATGCCTTGCCGAATTTTCCAGGAACCGGGCCTTCTCCCAGGGCAATAATGTCGGGAATTTCGCAGAATTTTCGGCTCACGGTCATGAGTTCGCCGATTTTTTTTGAATCAATATTTTCAATGATGAGTGTCTTCATATATACCTCTCCTCGGTCAGCCGGGCCAGCAAGGTCTTTGCCGCCTGATTCATATCTTCCACATCAATGAATTCACACACGGATTTCACTTTCGG
>JAABTB010000144.1 GCA_011390085.1 Desulfobacula sp. | reverse complement strand
GGCCAGGCGGGTGACAATGGTGGCGCCTGGACAATCCCCGCAGTTCAGAAGCCCCATGATCTGGGCATCCTTGTCTTTGTAGGCCGCAAAAGCACCCTCTCTTCTGTTGAATCCCACCAGACATCTGCTGCATCCGATGCAGACGTCATCCATGGCTTTTTTACAGCCGATAATGAGTATTTTTTCCATTTTTTTCCTTTTATTAACAGGTTTATGACCAGACTTAGAAGCCTTTCTGCAAAGCCCATGCCTTTACAAAAAAAGTTGGGGGAAAATTTTGTATGATAAATAATTTCAAAACCTTAAATTTATTCAGGTCGTTTTTATCCATCCGACCTCGGCATAAGAGGAGCTTATTCGTTGCATTTTTGCGACCTTATCTCGTGGAAGAATCACATCAATATTTCAGGTGGACAGGGCAGGCCCGATATTATAGGGTATGAATTTTATAAATCCCCCTGTGCCATAAAACAGGGAAAAGAAAGGAGACCATATGACACAGGCCATTCAATCCGGAGATACCATAGCCGTTGATTATACAGGCAAATTTCAGAATGGGAAAATATTTGATACCTCGGAAGGCCAGGCGCCTCTGAAATTCACGGTGGGATCAGGCATGCTGATCCGGGGTTTTGACCAGGCCGTGATCGGTATGAAACAAGGGGAAAGCAAGACCGTGGTCATCGAACCCGAAGACGGTTACGGCATCCGGGATGAAGAACTTTATGTGGATGTCCCGAAAATGCATTTTCCCGAAGACATCCCCCTGACGGAGGGGTTGCAGCTTGAACTCCAGGATCCGGAAGGAAGACCGGTTCCGGCAAGCGTTGCCGAAATCCGGGAGGACGTCGTCCGGATGGATATCAACCATTTCCTGGCCGGCAAAACCCTTGAATTTGATATCACGATTATAGAAACCGGGCTTGCGCCCGATTCCCATCAGTGCGGATCAGGTTGCGATTGCGACTCGGATTGCTGCCGGTAAGGAGAAAAAAAATGGAGGGCAAATATAACATTCCGCTGGAAGATATTTGTAAACAATATCCATTGGATCTGTTTGATTTTAAAGATACATCCGGGCTTGAGCCTTTGACCGGCGTCATCGGCCAGAAACGGGCCATTGAAGCCATTGATTTCGGACTCAACATGAAGGGGCCGGGGTATCATATCTTTGTGACCGGTGTGGGCGGAACCGGGAAATCCTCCATTGTCAGGGAACTTCTGGCCGGGCATGCCGCAGGTGATAAAACATCGCAGGACCTCTGCCTGGTCAATAATTTTGAGAATGAATACTGCCCCGTGGCCATTGAAATGCCCGCCGGTTCCGCCGTGTATTTCAGTGAAAGTATGACCCGGTTTGTGGAGGTGATCAAAACCCGGATACCTGAGCTGTTTGAAACCGCCCCATTTCAGGAAGACCAGAAAAAAATCTACAAAGACTATACAAACCGACAGAAATTGCTCCTGGACGAATTGGATCGGTTCGCCTTGCAAGAGGGATTGACCATTCTCAAGGCCGAGGCGGATTACCAGGTGGTTCCGCTCAGCCAGGGAGAGCCCATGTCTGAGGAGGCCTATGAGGGTCTTGATGAGGACGCCCACCGGGAAATCGAAGAAAAGTCGGCCCGGATCCAGGAAAAACTGGAAGATGCCCTTTTGGATATCAACCGGCTGAACGAGGAAATGAAAACCATTTTAAAGGATCAGGCCGCAGATATGACGGGCCGGATGATTTCAGAGCAGATTGATCCGGTCAGATATTATTTCAAAGACTGCGAGGGTATCCAGACCTATCTGAAAAACGTCAAGGAAGATATCATCCATAATATCGCCCTGTTTTTAGGGGTCAGGGGACCGGCGGAAGCGGAAGGCCGGAAACTCTCGGACATGACCGGGGCCATTGTCAAAAAATACCAGGTCAATGTGCTGGTGGACCGGAGACGGGAAAAGGGAGCCCCCGTTGTGTTCGAACCGAATCCAAGTTTTCAGAACCTGTTCGGAAAGATCGAAAAAAAACCGGTGGCCGGGTCCTTTGAAACGGATTTTACCATGGTCCAGGCCGGGTCTCTGTTAAAGGCCAATAAAGGGTATCTGATCCTGAACATTGAACCCCTTTTGATGAACCTGCCGGTATGGGAATGCTTAAAACGAACCCTCCAGGATTCCCTGCTCCAGATTGAAGACATGCCGGACCAGGCCGATTACGGCATGCCTTCCTTAAAACCGGCCCCCATTCCCTTGAATGTAAAGGTGGTTCTGGTGGGCGGGTATGAACCCTTCCGAGTTTTGCAGAGTGCGGATTCCCAGTTCAATAAAATTTTTAAGGTCAGGGCGGATTTTGATTATGAAACCCCCTTCACCCATGAGAATGCCCTCAATTACGCCAGGTTTATTGCCAGGGTCTGCAAAACCGAAAATCTTCTGGACTTTTCTCCGGACGGGGTATGGGCCGTCATCGAATACGGCTCAAGGCTTGCCGAAGATCAGCGTAAACTCTCGCTCCGGTTCGGCCATATCCACGGGCTGTTAAAGGAGGCGGAGTATTGGGCCAAAAAAGACAGGGCTTCCCTGGTTTCAAAGGACTATGTGACCAAGGCCGTCAGCCGGCACAGATTCCGCCATAATCTCTATGAAGAAAAGGTCATGGAGGAATTTGAAGACCAGTCTGTTCTCATGGATGTGAAGGGCGAGGTCGTGGGCCAGGTCAATGCCCTGGCCGTTTATGATATGGGCGACATCGCCTTTGGAAGACCCACCCGGATCACCGCGGAATCCTATATGGGAGAACCCGGCATCGTCAATGTTGAACATGAGTCGGATCTTTCCGGTGAGACCCATGACAAAGGGGTGATGATTGTTTCAGGTTACCTGGGACGGATGTTTGCCCGGAATTATCCCTTGTCCGTGAGCATCAGCATTACCTTTGAGCAGAGCTATGAGGGTATTGACGGGGACAGCGCTTCTTCCACGGAACTCTATGCCGTGCTGTCAAGCCTTTCAGATATTCCCATCCGCCAGGAAATCGCCGCCACCGGGTCCGTGAACCAGAAAGGAGAAATCCAGGCCATCGGCGGGGTAAACGAAAAGATTGAAGGATTCTTTGATATCTGCGCAAGAAAGGGCCTGACCGGGAAACAGGGGGTTATGATCCCTGCGGCCAACGTGAAAAATCTGGTCTTAAGGCCGGATGTGGTGGAGGCCATTGCCAAAAATCGATTCCACCTTTACAGGGTCAGCCACATTGAAGAAGGGATAGAAGTCCTGACGGGTGTTTCCGCAGGAAAACCGGATAAAGCCTTCCGTTATCCCAAGGATACGGTTTTTAGTAAGGTCCGGGAAAAGCTGAAAAAATATCACGAACTCTCCCTGCGATACGGGAAATAGTGGTTCTGGAAACAGGTGGATTCCTACCTGGAGGAACATTCTGAAATTGTCTTTACCCACGGGATCTGCCCGGATTGCCTGACAGAGCTCTACGGGGAAAAGAACTGGTTCAAGAAAATAAAATAAATCCGGTCATTCATTGCTTTTTAAATAGATGGCGTTATGTTACAAGCATCATGTTTAATAACAAATTTTGGAGCAGATATGAGTAAAATTATAGCTTTGGCCGGAAAGGGCGGAGTCGGTAAAACAACGGTTTCGGCCCTGATTACCCGATATTTTACAAAACATCACAAAGAACCGCTGCTGGCAATCGATGCAGACCCCAACAGCAATCTAGGGGAAACCCTGGGGTTGAATATTGAAAAAACCGTTGGCGATATCCGTGAGGATTTTATGAAAGATCCCCAGGGAGTGCCTTCGGGCATGGACAAAATCGTATACCTTGAAATGCTCATGAACCAGGTTCTGGTGGAGCACCAGGCCTTTGACCTTCTGGTCATGGGCCGCCAGGAAGGGCAGGGATGCTATTGCATGGTCAATAATATCCTGAACCGGTTTGCCGATGAACTGGAGAAAAATTATACCTATCTGCTGGTGGACAATGAAGCCGGGATGGAGCATTTGAGCCGGAGAACCAGCGGCCGGGTGGATATGCTCCTGCTGGTCACCGATTATGCTTTGAGAGGACTCAGGGCCGTGGGGAGGATCAATGACATGCTGGGGGATCTCAAATTGTCTGTGGAGCACAAAGGCCTCATCGTCAACCGGGCGCCGGAAACCCTGAGTCCTGCCTTTCTTGAAGAGGCGGAACGGATCGGGGTTCCCATATTGTGCAGCATTCCCGATGATCAGAACCTCCTGGATTTTGATATGGAAAGACGATCCCTTCTGGATTTGCCCGATGATTCCCCGGCTGTACTCGCCGTCCAGGCGTTGATGGAAAAGGTGAAAAAGATTATTTAGGAGACCATGGGCTATAGTTTTGATTCTAAGGACGCAGGATCCTATGACGCCTGGTTTTCCCAGGCCAAAAACCGGTATTGCCTTAACCTTGAAATCAATTTATTGATGAGCCTTCTGTCGCCTGAAAAAGGCCAGCGGATTCTGGATATCGGCTGCGGAACCGGTATCAGCCTTGAACCGCTTCTGGATAAAGGGCTGAATCTGACCGGGATTGATCCTTCCGTCCATATGCTGGATCTGGCCGCCCAAAAATTGACAACCCGGGTGGATCTTCACAAAGGATTGGGTGAGGATCTGCCCTTTGACGACAATTCCTTTGATGCCGCCTTTTTTTTCACCAGTCTTGAATTCATGGACAGACCGGCCAAAGCCATTGAAGAAGCCTGCCGGGTGGCAAAGGACAGGGTGGTGATCTGTGCTCTCAACCGGTATGCGCCCTTGAATATGGCCAGGCGGGTCAAGGGTTTTTTTGTGCCCGGCGTCTATGCCCAAGCTGATTTTTTCAGCATCTGGGAATTGAAACGGCTTTTGTACGGGATGCTGGGCAATGTTCCGGTAAAGTGGAAAACCACCCTGCAGTTCCCCTTTGCCTGCAGCCGGACGGCCGCCTGGATTGAACGCAATAAAATCGTTCAGAAATCCATCTTCGGAACAATGATCGGTATGAAGATCAAGCCTGTTCCGAAATTCAGGACAAAGGCCCTGACCCTCAAGGTCCGGGAGCGAAAAGCCTATAACCCTGCCACCGGCCTTGCCACCCGCATGAGGTCCTAGAAATGGAAACGCTGATCTATGAAAGATTAAGGGATAAATCTGTAAGATGCGGCATCTGCCGGCATGCCTGTGTGATCCACGAGGGGAAAAGAGGCATCTGCAATGTCCGTGAAAACCGGGACGGCAAGCTTTTATCCCTGGTCTATCCCCAACTCATCGCCAAAAGCATAGACCCCATTGAAAAAAAACCCATCTTCCATTTAAAGCCGGGATCTTTTTCCTATTCCATTGCTACAGTGGGATGCAATTTTAAATGCGCCTTCTGCCAGAATTCGGATATTGCCCAGATGCCTTCTGATACCGGCGGCCTGATCCAGGGAAGGGAGACAAGCCCGGAAGAGATCGTGCAGGATGCCCTCAGGACCGGCTGCGAGAGTATCTCCTATACCTATACGGAACCCACGGTCTTTTTTGAACTGGCTTTTCATACGGCAAAGCTTGCAAAGGAAAACGGTCTTTACAATATTTTTGTCACCAACGGGTATATGAGTCAAAAAGCCCTGGAAATGATTTCACCCTATCTGGATGCGGCCAATGTGGATTTAAAGGCCTTTACCGAAGGGTTTTATAAGACCTATTGCCGGGCAAGCCTTGCGCCGGTCAAGGAAAATATCCGGCACATGCTGGATCTGGGGATTCTCGTGGAGCTGACCACCCTTCTGATTCCAGGGCTCAACGATGACCCGGAAGGGCTGACTGCCATGGCCGGATATATTGCCCGGGATCTTGGCCCGGAAACTCCCTGGCATATTTCACGGTTTCATCCCTGCTATCGGTTGACGGACAAACCGTCCACCCCGGTATCCAGTCTTATGACAGCCTTTGAAGCAGGTCAAAAGGCAGGCCTCTACTATGTTTACACGGGAAATGTGCCCGGCCTTGCGTCGGAAAACACCGTTTGCAGGTCCTGCAAAACCCTTCTGGTGAGACGCCATGGATATCAGATTGAAAATCGTCTGCTTCCCGGCGGGGCCTGCCCCAATTGTAAAACCATTGCCCACGGCATCTATTCATCCTGAAAAAGAGAGATTGCAAATTACGATGATTGAAAATATAAAAGAAAAAGTCCTGGTTTACGGCCGGATGATCAAATTTTCCCACACCCTGTTTGCCCTTCCCTTTGCCTTATCGGCAGCGGTATTGGCCTTTGAGACCCATTCCTTTTCCTT
>JAABTB010000143.1 GCA_011390085.1 Desulfobacula sp. | reverse complement strand
ATGAGACCATCACCCTTTTTCTTTTAGGAGCCCTGGTCCTTGTGGGAGCCGGCATCTACCTGGTGAACCGGCGCTGAAGAATTGAAAAAACTGGTTTATCTGGATTTTTGAATAATGATGACACCGGACAGGGAGAGGATCATCCCCAGAAAAAACAGGAGTCCCAGGTCCTGATCGCCCGGAAGAAAGCCAGCCGCCGCCATGACGGCAGCCAAAAGGGTGGTTGCCGGCGGCTGGGCATTGGTGGTGATGGCCACCTGGACCGGGGTGAGGTATTTTAACAGGACATTCCACATGATCATCATGGCCGTGCTGGTGATCAGCACCATATAGACCAACCCCAGCCATCCGGCCGTTGATACGGCTGAAAAATCAAATCTTTGCAGGGCGGGAACCGCCGGGGGCAGAATGACGATGACCCCGAGGATCAGGCTCCAGGCCGTCACTACCACGGCATTCTTTTTCCGGCAGATCTCCTTGGCCAGGATCGTATAGACAATCCAACTGAGCACCGCCAGGATCAGCCAGAAATCCCCGCTTCTCAGCTCGCTCACCTCAGCCCCGGATTCCCAGGGCCGCAATACAATGATCACCCCGAAAAAGGCGAGGCAGACCCCGAAAAGCTTGGGAAAAGACGGCATTTTTCGGGAAAGACCGGCCGACAGAAGCAGCACCCCCAGGGGAGTCATGGCATAGAGAAGGGCCGAATGGCCGGGAACGCTCAGTTGAAGGCCTTTTAAAAAGCAATACTGGTTCAGGGGCACCAGGAGGATCCCAAGCACCAGGAGCCTTGCCCATTCTTTCAGGGAAAAATCAGGCAACGGGATTTTCCAGCCCGTGAACAATAGAAACAGGGCTGCACACCCAAGCCCCCGGCAGACGGTCAGGATAAAGGGATCTGCAAAACTGAGGGTCGCCGCCTTACTGAAAACAAAGGTGCCGGCAGCAAAAAGCACATGAAGGGCCATGAAAAAATAAAGCTGACGGGGCGAGCCCCCTATGTTTTTCATCACTGATTCCTCCTGAATTTCACGCCAGTTGGCTGCAATGGGTTTCTTTGGTAAACACCAGCAGCACAAGGGACAAACAGACCCATCCGATCATGGGGATAAACCCGTATTCATAGGCATGGACGGAATACAGCCGGACCCCGTCGGCCATTTGGCCGGACCAGTTGAGGTCCAGGATCTTGCCCACCACGGGCTGAAGAACCATGGGACCCATCATGACCCCCATATTGGTCAACCCGGACACGGTTCCGGACAGGGACAGGGGAACCGATTCCTTAACAAAGGCAAAACCGATGATCATGCACCCGGATAAAAATCCGGTGGTAAACAGGATGGCCGCCAGTTGAAAAAAGGAAAGACCCTGGACAAAGAGGATCAGCATCCATCCCGACGCCAACCCCAGGGTCCCGGCCATATACAGGGGTTTTCGCTTCCCCGTCCGGTCGGAGAGCCACCCGAAAAACGGTCCCCCCAGGGCCCAGCCCACCAGCAGGACCGAGGTCAGACCCGCGGCCCGGGCAGGGCTGAAACCATAAGCCGACACCAGATAGGGCACCCCCCAGAGACCGGAAAAGGTCAGGATGCAGCCCACGATCCCACCGGGAATGATAAACAAAAGCCGGGTATTCCGGTATCGGCCCACCTGGGCAAAGCCTTGCCCGATGCTTTTCAGGGATAAGGATGCCTGCCGGGGTATCCCGGGGACAAATCCCTTATACCCTTTTTCCTCGGGCCGGTCCCGGACCACCAGCCAGACGGCCCCGCCCAGAACCAGGGTCATCCCGCCCGTGACACTGATCACGCCGCGCCAGGGAAAGATATCCATTAAAAACCGCAGGGGAGGCCCGGCGAAGACTGCACCCATGAGCCCGATGGACAAGGCATTGCCCGCCACAAAGGCATAGAATTTTTTGGGAAACCAGGAAGAAGCCAGCTTGAGCAGCCCCACAAAGGCCACGGCCACGGACCCGCCGATGAAAAGCCGCCCCAGCCCGGCCCCGGCAAAGCCGGGAGACAGGGCAAACAAAAGGGTCCCGAGACCCGCCACAAGACACCCGGCCGTCAGGAGCTTCCGGGGGCCCAGGGTGTCCGCCAGGATGCCGGTGGGGATCTGCATGGCCACATAGGCGTAGAAATACAGCCCGGACAGATGGCCCAGCCCCGAGGCCGAGATGTGGAAATCCCGCATCAGTTCTTCGGTCATGACCGCCGGCGCCACCCGCTGAAAAAAACCGGCCAGGTAAAACAGGGCGCCCAGCCCCCAGATCAGCCAGGCCAGAGCCAGGGGAGGCTCACCCGGTTCATGAACCGGGGGCTTATGAATCTCTGGCATATGAATCGTCATGGGCCGGGTACTCCTCTTATTAAACGTGATGGGCCCAGGAAAAACAGGTTTCCCCCCGGTTCTCCACAGCCCGGATATATCCCTTGCCGATAAGATCCGTTATATTGAATTCAACAAATTCCCGGTCAAGCCCGGTGAGGTCTGAAATTGTTTTGCAGAGGGATTCCAGGGCCGTATCCTTATTTAAAGGGTAGACGGAATAGTCCTCAATCACATCCTGGCTAAGGAGCTTGAAAATCATCTCCATGCGATAAAAACCGCCCACCTGCATCTGTTCTTCGGGAGTGGCGGCCTTGTCCGCATATTTCTGCTTCAGGGCTTCCCAGGATTCCTCCACCCGGCCGTGGGCCCCGTGAACAAAATCATCCATGTCCTTGGCCGAAAGGGCCGAGGTCCTGACAATGGACTTATTGGCGTTGTACTGATCCCAGTCCTGGGTGAGGATTTCCAGGTCATAATCGGCAATCTTCTCCCGGACCTCGGTTCCAGGAAAGGGAGCCAGGAAATGGTAGGCCGATTCGATGCCCAGCTCATTCTGAAGGGCACGGGAGTCCTGCATGGTCTCGAAATTTTCACCGGGAAGGCCCACCATAAAGGAGGCATGCCCTCTGATCCCGGCCTCCTGGCAGGCCCTGGCCGCTTTTCTGGCCTGGTCAATGGTGATCCCCTTTTTCACCCGTTTGAGCATCTCCGGGTTTCCGGATTCAATGCCGAAACTCACGGAATGGCAGCCTGCGCTTTTCATGAGGCTCAGGGTTTCCACATCAACGGTGTTCACCCGTGAAAAAGCGCTCCAATGAACATCCAGATTCCGTTTCAAAAATTCGTTGCACAGAGCCCGGACCCTGGGTTTACTGGCCGTAAACAGGTCATCGGCAATATTGATATAGGAGCTGCCCATGGCGATCAGGTCCTGGACTTCATCGGCAATCAAGGTGGGGGAGCGGAACCTCACCTTTTGCCCCACCATGCGGCGGCCCAGACAGAAAATGCACTGGTTGGGGCATCCCCGGCTGGTGATGATGCTGACCGGGTAGCCCAGGGCCTGGTACCGGGCCATGGGCAAAAGATGACGGGCCGGTCTCGGCAGGGCGTCCAGATCCTGAATCAGGGGACGGGGCCCGGTGGCGATGATCCGGCCATTTTCCCGGAAGGCGATGCCCAGGACTCCGGGCCAGGCCGCCCGGTCATGGATAACACCCAGAAGCTCGGCAAGGGTGGCTTCCCCCTCGCCTTTGATGATGATGTCGATTTCCGGGTAAAGGGTCAGGACGGCCTCGCTGTCAAAGGACACATGGGGGCCTCCCATGAGGGTGATCACCCCCGGATCAGCCTGTTTGACGGTTCTCAGTATCCCGGCGGCCCGTTTAAAATTCATCGTGACACTGTTGGTCCCCACCACATCCGGGCCAAAGGCCTTAAGCTCGGCTTTGATCTTGGCTTCCGAATATCCCCGGACAATATAATCCAAAATTCTGACCTCGGCTCCGGCGGCCTCACACACAGCGGCAATATAGGTCAGGCCCAGGGGTGGTGACGGGATCTCTTCCAGGGGGTAGGGCGGGGCGATCAGGGCTATTTTCATCCAGGATTCTCCTTTTGTGTTCAAAAGGTGTTTATCAGCTCCCCGGGCTTAAGGCAAGGCCCCCATCAAAATATCAAAGGTCAAAAAGGGGGGATCAAAGCCAGGATACCGCCCCCTGGGAATTCCCCTTTAAAAATCCGTTCAAATGCTCTATGCTCTTCCCCATGAAAAAGAAAAACCCCATACCGGAGGGATCCGCCTTGAACAAATCCGAGACTTCCCCCTTTTCCATCCCCAATATCCGCCTGTTCATCGCCTTCCGGGTATTGTTTAATTCAAGGTTCTATTATCCGGTCTTTACCATCCTGTTCCTGGATTTCGGGCTGACCGTGGCCCAGTTTTCCATCCTCAACGCCGTGTGGGCCGCCACCATAGTCCTTGCCGAGGTCCCATCCGGGGCCCTGGCCGATGTCGTGGGCCGGAAACGCCTGCTCGTCTTTGCCTCATGCATCATGGTTTTGGAGATCGGCATGATCAGTTTTGTTCCCAACACCGGCCCTGATTTCATTTTCCTGGTTTTCCTGGTCAACCGGATATTCAGCGGCCTGGCCGAGGCCGCCGCCAGCGGTGCAGATGAGGCCCTGGCCTATGACTCCCTGGCTGAAAAGGGCATGAAAGACCAGTGGGGAAGGGTTCTTGAGGTCCTGATGCGGTTTCAATCCCTGGGATTTATCATTGCCATGACCCTTGGGGCCGCCGTTTACGATCATACCCTTGTTGAAGCCGTGTGCCGGTTTTCAGGAATTGAGATCACCCTGACCAAAGAAATCACCCTGAGGTTTCCCCTTTACCTGACCTTTCTCCTGGCCTGCGGAGCCCTGGTCACTACCCTGAAAATGAAAGACCCGGGCGGCAAGACCGCTTCCCCCGGCCTTGACCTGTCCCAGGTCCGAAAGGCCTTCAGCCTGACCCTCAAGGCCGGGCTCTGGATTTCCAAAACCCCCTTTGCCCTTTCCGTCATCCTTTTCGGCATGCTCTTTGACGGCCTCATCCGCATGGTCATCACCCTGGCCAGTCAGTATTACAGGATGATCCATCTGCCTGAATCGGGTTTCGGCCTCATCGGGTCCTTTGTTGCCCTGCTGGGGATGGTGATTCCCAAACTGGCCAAAACCATCACGGATAAACACAGCCCCTCATTCGCCCTCTGGGTCACGGCGCTCATGACCTTTGCCGGGCTCGCCGGTATGAGTTTTTTCTGGCCCTATTATGGACTGATCCCGGCCCTGATGACCTTCAGCGCCATGTATTTTACCGGATTTTTTGTCAGCTTTTATATCAACCAACTGGCTTCCTCGGACCAGAGGGCCACGGTCCTCAGTTTCAAGGGCCTGGCCTATAACATATCTTACGGGGTCCTGGGGGTCTTGTATGCCCTTGTGTTAAAAACACAGAAACACGGCATCTCCGGCCCGGACCTTGAAAACCAGGTCTTTATCCAGACCTTTTCCTGGTTTCCCGTCACCTTTGCCCTGTGGTTCTGCCTCTTGGTGCTGATCTATATTTTCCGACTCCGCAAAAGAGATTTTTAAACAATTATTATATATGGTTTCAAATAGTTATCCATCAAGAAAATAACTCGGATATTGCATAAGCATCGAAAGAGTGCAGGAATGCAATGTTTGCAAATAATAATAAAGCGATACAGTAATTCATTGACAAGGCCAAAGCTTGGGGGGATAATTTATTCCGGTTTTATGTAAAAAACTTTATTTATTTCGGATTTTTAGGCAGGAGGCCGGGGAGTTCATGGTTGAACACCAAAGGACAAAATGAATCTGATATCCAAGACATCCCCATCGGTGGGCGCATCCCAGGCAAGACCGGATGCTCTGAACAAGGTGATGGGACATGAAAAATTTGCCGCCGACTATTACGGGCCCCGTCACCTGTGGGCAGGGGTCAGGCGGGCGGGTATCCCCCATGGCCGGTTGATATCCGTTTCCACGGAAGCTGCCGCCCAGGTCCCCGGCGTCAAAAAAATCCTGACCCATAAGGATGTCAACGGCTCCAACCGCCAGGGCGTGATCCAAAAGGACCAGCCCGTGCTGGTGGATGACAGGATCCGCCATTGTGGGGATGCCCTGGCTCTGGTCATTGCCCAAACCCCCAAGGCATTGGAAACGGCCCTGGCATTGATCTCCTTTGAATATGAGGCCCTCCCCGGCATTTTTACCGTGGCAGAAGCCCTTAAGGACGGCGCTCCCCTGATCCATCCAGCCCATCCGGGCGGCAACTGCCTGCTTTCAGGGCAACTGGTGTCGGGAAAAGGGCTTGAAGCCTTTGAAGAATGTGACGCCATTGTTGAATATGCCGTTGATTTGTCCCGGCAGGAGCATGCCTGCCTGGAAACCGAATGTGGTGA
>JAABTB010000142.1 GCA_011390085.1 Desulfobacula sp. | reverse complement strand
GGGTAAATCCTCATGAAACCCCAGGAAATAGAAGACCTGAGCTTTAAGATCATCGACGCCGAAGCCGGACTCCATTCCTTTGGCCCTGCTGAATGGTCTGTGGTCAGACGAATGATCCATACCTCGGCGGATTTTGACTATATGAAAACCGTCAGATTCCATCCCAAAGCCGTTCAGGCCGGAATCGAGGCCATCAGAAGCGGGTGCCGGATCTTTACCGATACCCGGATGGCCGGCGTGGGCATCCGCAAAAAAGAAATCCAGGCCTCCGGCGGTGAAGTGATCTGCCTCATGGCCGATGAGGCTGTGGCCCGCGCAGCCCTGGCCCAGGGCACTACCCGGGCCGTGGCCGCCGTGGATATGGCGGCGGACCGGATAACCGGCAGCATTTATGTGGTGGGCAATGCGCCCACGGCCCTGCTTCGGCTCATGGAGCTGGTCCGGGAGAAAAAGGCTTTACCCGCCTTGATCATCGGTCTGCCCGTAGGCTTTGTGAATGCCGCCGAATCCAAGGCAGACCTGTTGACCCTGGACATTCCCTTTATCACCAACACGGGAAGAAAGGGCGGGTCCAATCTTGCGGCCGCCGTTGTCAACGCCCTTGCCATCATGGCCCACACGGATAGAGAAAAGAGCGGAGGCTGAAATCAAAGGATTTGTTATTGCCGCCACAGGCAGCGGCACCGGAAAAACCACCCTCACCCTGGCCATATTGTCTTATCTGGCCGGGAAGGGCTATAAAGTCGCTCCCTTTAAGGTCGGGCCGGATTTTATCGATCCCGGCCACCATACCCATATTGCGAAAAAAACCAGCGTGAACCTGGATTCCTGGATGCTGACCCGGGAATACAACCAGCGGCTTTTTTATGAAAATGTCCGGGATTCGGACCTGGCTGTGGTGGAAGGTGTCATGGGGCTTTTTGACGGTATCGACGGTCTGTCTGAAGCCGGTTCCACGGCCCAAATGGCCAAATGGCTGAATCTGCCCGTTGTCCTGGTGGTCAGCGCCCGGGGCAAGGCCAGGAGTGCGGCTGCCATTGTTAAGGGCTTTGAAGAGTTTGACCCGGATCTGAAACTGGCCGGGGTCATCTTTACCATGACCGGCAGCCCCCGGCATTATGACTATCTGAAACAGGCCGTGGAGCAGAACTGCCGGACCCGGTGCCTGGGCCATCTGCCCAGGGATGAATCCGTGGTGATGCCGGAACGGCACCTGGGGCTTGTCACGGCCGAGGAGCGGGTTCTGGACGGCAAGGCCCTGGCAAGGCTGTCGGCCCTGGTCCGGGACCATGTGGACATGGAGGGCCTCATCACCGGCCTTGACTCTTTTGATCTTCCCCGGGGTGGGGAACCGGCGAAAGTCCCTCCCTGCAAGGATGAACCCGGCCCCGTCATTGCCGTGGCCAGGGACAAGGCCTTTTGTTTTTATTACCCGGACAACCTGGATATCCTGAAAAAATCCGGGGCCAGGCTCATTGAATTTTCCCCTTTAAAGGAGGACGGTCTGCCAAAGGGCATTGACGGCCTCTATCTGGGCGGCGGGTATCCCGAGGAATATGCGGAAGACCTGTCCCAAAAAACCGTGCTGTTCAGGCAGATCCGGGATTTCAGCCGGCACGGCATGCCCATTTACGGGGAATGCGGCGGGTTCATGGTGCTCTGCAAAAGCCTGTGCACCATGGACGGGACAAAAACCTATCCCATGGCCGGGTGTTTTGACCTTGAGGTCCGGGTCTCGACCCGTCTCCGGTCCCTGGGGTACCGGGAAATCACCCTGGCCCGGGACACCATCATCGGCAGGCAGGGCATGACACTCCGGGGCCATGAATTCCATTATTCCTCCCTGCAAAACCCTGAATTCGGTGCGCCCGATGTCTACCAGGTGACTTCCCGGCAAGGCCAGGTTCTGTCCCTCAAGGGATACCAGGTGTTCAATACCCTGGGCAGCTATCTTCATGTTCATTTCGGCAGCAACCCGGCCTGTGCACAAGAATTTGTCCGGGCCTGCCAGGGGTTCAGGGATCAGCACCATGTCCGCCGCGCTTAAAAAAGGATTCACCACCGGCGCGGCGGCGGCGGCGGCAGTCAAGGCGGCCCTGATCTCTTTTTTCTCGGAACCGCCCCGGTCCGTGGACCTTCTTTTTCTGACCGGTGAAAGAAAACCCATTGAGATCAAGGCCGTCGAAAAGATTTCCGGTCATGAGATCCAGGCCCTGGTGGTCAAGGACGCCGGAGATGACCCGGATATAACCCATCGGGCGGTAATCGGGGCTCGGGTCAGGCTTTCGGATTCAGCATCGCTCGTCATCAGGATCCGGGGCGGAAAAGGGGTGGGCCGGGTGACCAAGCCGGGATTGGAACTGCCCGTGGGCGAACCGGCCATTAACCCCGGCCCCAGGACCATGATTCAAAACTCGGTCACAGAGGTGTTCGGGCAATTCAGCATCCAGGCAAAACAGGTGGATATTGAAATTTTTGTCCCGGAAGGCGAAGCCCTGGCCTTGAAAACCCTGAACCCCAGGCTCGGCATCCTGGGCGGAATCTCCATCCTGGGCACCACCGGCATTGTCACCCCCATGTCCCATGAGGCCTATATCGCCACCATCCGGTCCGGGATCTCCGTGGCCGCGGCCGGCGGCGCCGATACCCTGGTGTTTACCACGGGCCGGAGAAGCGAACGGGCCGCCATGGAAAGATTCAAAGAATTCAAAACCGAGGTCTTTATCCAGACCGGGGATTTTTTCAGGGCAGCCCTGGAAGAAGCCTTGGTCCGGCCTGAAATCAAGGCGGTGGTCTATACGGTATTTTTCGGCAAGGCCCTGAAAATGGCCCTGGGGTATGAACATACCCATGCGGCCAGATCGGAACTGACCTTGCAACGCCTGGCCGAATGGGCATATCAGACCACAGGGAGCAGGGATCTTGAACAACGGATTGCCGGAGCCAACACGGCCCGCCATGCCTTTTCATTCATTTATCCCGGATATCGGGACCTCCTGGCCCGGGTGGGGGAGAAAGCTCTGGTGGCGGCAAGATCCTTTTCAAAGGAAAGGCTGGGGATTCGGATCATCATCCTTGATTTTGACGGAAAACCGGCCTTCGATTCAGCCGTAACTCAATTTTTTTCGGAGGTTCCATGACCCCATACGTCGGCGCCGTTGACCAGGGCACCACCAGCACCCGGTTCATGATCTTTGACACCCGGGGCCGGATTATTTCCATTGCAAAGAAAGAACACGACCAGATCTGCACACAGCCGGGATGGGTGGAGCATGACCCGGTCCAAATTTGGACCCATACCCGGGCTGTCATTGAGGAAGGTCTTGCCGGTGCCGGCCTGGAGGGAAAAGATCTTGCCGCCGTCGGGGTGACCAACCAGCGGGAGACGGTTCTGGCCTGGGACAAGACCACGGGACAACCTTATGCCAATGCCGTTGTCTGGCAGTGCACAAGGTCGGACAACATCTGCACGGAACTGATCCAAGAGGGAGGGCAGGACCGGTTCAGGCAAAAGACGGGACTGCCCGTGGCCACTTATTTTTCCGGGCCCAAAATCAAATGGCTCATGGAGAATATTCCAGGGGTTAAAGCCGGTATTGAAAAGGGTCGAGCCCTTTTCGGCACCATGGATGCCTGGCTCATCTGGAACCTGACGGGAGGACCCGACGGGGGCCGCCATGTGACCGATGTCACCAATGCCGGCCGCACCCTTTTGATGAATCTCGAAACCCTGGAATGGGATAAAGAGATTCTCTCTGTTCTCAAAATCCCTTCCCATACCCTTCCGGCCATTGTTCCCTCTTGTGACCCAAAGGCCTTTGGGATGACACGGGCGGAAGGGCCCTTCAGGGCCGTCCTTCCCATTGGCGGTGTTCTTGGGGACCAGCAGGCCGCCCTTTTCGGCCAGACCTGCTTTGAGGCCGGGGAAGCTAAAAATACTTACGGCACCGGGTGTTTCCTTTTATTTCACACCGGGGAGCGAATCCAATTTTCAAAGCATGGCCTTTTGACCACCCCGGCCTATCAGATCAGCGGGCAAGCCCCCTGCTATGCCCTGGAAGGTTCCATCGCCTATGCCGGGGCCCTGGTCCAGTGGATGAGGGATAATCTCGGGCTCATCCAAAAGGCTTCCGATATCGAAGCCCTTGCCGAAACCGTGGCGGATAACGGGGATGTGTATTGCGTGCCTGCCTTTTCAGGCCTTTTTGCCCCCTATTGGCGCTCCGATGCCAGGGGCGTGATTGCGGGTTTGACCCGGTTTGCCAACAAGGGCCATCTGGCCCGGGCCGTTCTTGAAGCCACGGCCTTCCAGACCCGGGATATTGTAGAGGCCGTTAAAAAAGAATTTCAAGGCAAACTGGATCTCAAATCCCTGCGGGTGGACGGGGGCATGGTGGAAAACCGGCTGTTGATGCAGTTCCAGGCTGATATTTTAAATGTGACGGTCATCCGGCCGGAAATTTCCGAGACCACAGCCCTGGGCGCTGCCTATGCTGCAGGTCTGGCCGTGGGCGTCTGGTCCGGCCCGGAGGAATTGAAGCGGAATTGGGCCGTTCATTCAACCTATCTCCCTCAAAAAGATTCAACTTGGCGGGAAACGCTTTCCATTGGTTGGGAAAAGGCGGTCCAGCGGACCCTGAACTGGAAATAAGATCATGCCGGAAAAAAAATGTTTTTACACAGAGGTCCTCATTATCGGCGGCGGTGTCACCGGCACCGGGCTGGCCCGGGACCTGGCCCTGCGGGGAATCTCCTGTCTGGTCCTTGAAATGGAAACCATCAATGCCGGGGCCTCTGGAAGAAACCACGGCCTTCTTCATTCCGGGGCCAGATATGTGTCCTCGGACCCGGTGTCGGCGCGGGAATGCAAGGCCGAGGCGGAGATTTTAAAAACCATCGCCCCCCACTGCATCGAAGACACGGGCGGGCTTTATATTGCCGTAAAAGGGGATGATGAAGCCTATATCCGTCTTTTCCCGGAACTCTGCCGAAACGCCGGCATTCCCTGTGAGCCCCTGACGATAAAAGAAGTCCTGGAGCTTGAACCGGCCCTGTCAAAAAACACCATTGCCGCCTTCAGGGTGGAAGATGCCTCGGTGGAACCCTTCCATATCAGCCTGGAAAATATGAACCAGGCCATTGAGCAAGGGGCAAGGTATTTTAATTTCTGCAAGGTCGTCAAATTCCACATGGCCGGAAAGGCCATCCAAAAGGTGACGGTGAAAAATCTTGTCACCCGGCAGGTTTTTGAAATCGAGGCCCGGATGGTGGTGAATGCGGCCGGGGCCTGGGCCGGAGAAATAGCCGGGCTGGCCGGAATCCATGTGGACATGATCTATTCCAAGGGCAGCCTACTCATCACCCACAGCCGGGTGTCCAGCCATGTGTTGAACCGCCTGAGGCCCCCTTCCGACGGGGATATCCTGGTTCCGGGCGGGACCGTGTCCATCTTCGGCACCACCTCCCTGCGGGTGGATCGGCTGGATCATATCCGGCCCACGGTGGAGGAGACGGACATCCTGGTGAAAGAAGCCGCCGTCATGGTTCCTGAGCTTGAACAAACCCGGTATATCCGGGCCTATGCCGGGGTCCGGCCCCTGATCAGGGAAAAAGACCCGGAGGGTTCCGGAGACGACCGGTCCGTATCCAGGGGCTTTTCCCTCATGGACCATAGGTTTGACGGGATTGAAAATTTCATCACCATCACCGGCGGTAAGATGACCACCTTCCGGCTCATGGCGGAAAAAACCGCCAACCTCATTGCAGAAAGGCTTCATAACACAGGGGAATGCCTTACGGCGACGACCCCCTTGAAATCCAAGGCCCCCTCCCGGATGACCGAGGCCGGCATGTCCTTCCGGCTCCGGTCCGGCAGGGACGAAACAGAGGATATCACCCTGTGTGAATGTGAAATGATTTCCCGGAATCAATTCAAGGAACTCATTGCCTGGCTGAAAAAAAACCGGAAAACCTCGGATCTCAACGCCCTTCGCGTTCATTCCAGGCTGGGCAAGGGCGCTTGCCAGGGAACCTTCTGCAGCCAGAGGGTCACGGGGTTCATGTATGATGAAGACTATCTCAAAGCCGATGAAGGCATTTATAATATCAAGGACCTTCTCCGGGAGCGGTTTATCGGTCAGCGCCCCGTGCTCTGGGACGGGCAACTGGCCCAGGCTGAACTGAACGAGGCCCTGTTCTGCGGATTTTACGGGCTTGACCTGACACCCCCTTATAAATTGAGGCCATAATGGAAGCCATTCATAAAACAGATCTCTTGATCATCGGTTCGGGCCTTTCCGGTATGTCGGCAGCCATTTTTGCCGCCCACCGGAAGATCAATGCCGTGGTGGCCGGAGGAGCGGGCGGGTTTGAATATTCA
>JAABTB010000141.1 GCA_011390085.1 Desulfobacula sp. | reverse complement strand
TCATGTTCCGGAATGTGGAAGAGGTCAAGGAACTGGCCGCAAAATTATCCGTGCTGGAATCCAAGGTCCGGCTGTTTGAAAAGGAACTCTTTGACCTTCGGTCCACCCAATATACCTTTGACTGCATCATCGGGAAAAGCGATGACATCCACCGTCTCAAGGCAGAAGCCCAGAAGGCGGCGTTAAACGACTCCACAGTTTTGATTACAGGGGAGAGCGGGACCGGTAAGGAACTCTTTGCCCAGGCCATTCACCATGCAAGTCCGAGACGGCACCATCCCTTTGTGCGGATCAATTGTGCGGCCATCCCAAAGGATCTTCTGGAATCGGAATTGTTCGGATATGACGAAGGCGCCTTTACCGGGGCCAAGGTTAAGGGAAAACCCGGAAAATTCGAGCTGGCTCACACCGGCACCATTTTCCTGGATGAAATCGGGGACCTTCCCTTGGATATGCAGCCGAAATTGCTTCGGGTCCTTGAAGATAAGGAATTTGAAAGGGTGGGCGGCACAAAAATCATCCGGTCGGATTTCAGGGTGATCTGCGCCACAAATCAAAAACTGGACGCACTGATGGAAAAATATGCATTCAGAAAAGATCTTTTTTATCGCCTGAATGTCATTCCCATCCATATCCCGCCCCTGCGGGAGAGGCAAAAAGATATCATCCCCCTGGCCCGGCATCTTCTGAAAAAAATGGCACTGGCCGCCAACCGTCCGCAGACCACCCTGGAAAAAGAGGCGGAGAAAGAATTGGAGCACTACGGCTGGCCCGGCAATGCCCGTGAGCTGTCCAATGTTCTGGAGCGGGCCATGTATGCGTCGGCAGACACCACCATTTACAAGGGGGATCTGCCTTTTCATCCGGAGCAACCCCCGCAGACCCTGGGGAAAGAGTCAAACCCCACACTTAAAACCGCCCGGAGCCGGGCTCAGGCGGAAACCATTTCCCAGGCCCTGGCCAGGACAAATTATAATAAGGCAAAGGCTGCAAAACTGCTCGGGATTCATAGGACCCTGCTCTATAAAAAAATGAAGGAATACGATATTCCACTCAAGCCGGAATGAAAACAGCCCGGTCAGGACGGGTCCTTTTTATGCCAGAAACGTTTATCATCCTTATCCCAGTCAGACCCGAATTTCTCGGTCAGATAAAATTCAAGCCGCTTATACCAGTTGATCCATGGGTTTTTGCCCTCTTCCCGGTCTTTCAGGACATCCAGAAGAAAAGCTTCGATATTGATCATTTCCTCTTTCGGAATATAGGAACTGGCGCCGCCGAGATAGGATTTTTTAATGGAGTTCGGGCTTAGGGCATGGGCCGTCAGCATGACCGTCAATACGTTTTTCTTTTTGGCGATTCCAAGGAGCTGGTATCCGTCCACACCCATGATATCCAGGATGGCGATATCAAATTTCTCGGTTTCAAGAAGCTTTTTAGCCTGGTCAAAGGTCTGGGCCCTGACCGTGGTACACATATCCAGGAGTTCTTCAAGGGATTCCAGAACATCGGGTTCATCATCAACAATCAGCACTCTTTTGTTATCTAAACTGGCTTTGGACATATTTTTCTCCTATGGTTTCCGGGGTATGGGATTCTCCATCAGGCCTTGGTTTTTGTCATTTTGCGGCGTTCTCCGTCCCTGACCTCACGGCGCAGGAGCTTACCGACCTTGGATTTGGGCAGCATATCCCTAAACTCCACATAGCCCGGCACCTTATAGGGCGCAAGGCGCTCCCGGCACCAGCGGATGAGTTCCACCCCGCCCACGCCCTTGGCGTCGTCCTTCAGGACCACGATGGCCTTGATGCGTTCGCCGACCTTTTCATCCGGGATGCCCACCACACAGGCATTGATGACGGTGGGATGGTCCTGGAGAACGGCTTCGATTTCAGATGCCGAGACCCGGTAGCCCTTGTGTTTGATCACGTCGGCGGACCGCTCCATATAGACGAGTTCGCCATCGGGTTTGAAGGACACAAAATCCCCCATCCGGCAATAGATTTTGCCGCCGATGTCCACAAAGGTTTTCCGGGTTTCTTCGGGCTTGCAATAATATTCCTTCATGGAATAGGCCGATGTGACCAGAAGCTCTCCGTTTTGGTCCGGCCCCACTCGTTCCAGGGTCTCGGGGTTCACCACAATACATTCCCGGCTTTTCAGGGGATACCCGATGGAACCGGAAGACGGGTCGGACCCGATCCGGCTGTACGCCACATGCCCGGCTTCGGTGGACCCGTAGACCTGGTAGATGGGAAGATTATATTTTTCCCTGAACCGGGTCATGATTTTTCCGGGCAGGACGTCCCCGCCGCAGAAGCAGTATTTGAGGGAAGAGAGGTCATACTGGTCTATGCGGTCATTTTCCAGCATCATGCGGTAAAGGGCCGGAACCCCGAGAAACCAACGAACCCGGTACCGCTGAACGGATTCCAGGATGGCATCCACATGGGGCTGGGGCATGAGCACCGTCATATTGCCCTTGTTGAGGCCGATGGCCATGAACAGCCCCAGGGCCATGATGTGAAAGAGGGGGTTGACGGCAATGTACACATCCCCCCCTTCCTTCAGATGATCCCCGGCCATGTCATGGGTCACGTCATTGATATAGGAGGTGGCGCCGATGTGATTTCCGGGCACGCCCTTGGGAAACCCGGTGGTGCCGCCGGTATAGAGGATATAGGAAAGATCCTTGACCGGGTCCAGAACCGGTTTGTCGCTGAGGGCCGGGGCTTTGAGAAGGGTTTTGAAGGGCAGGACTTTTTCATTGAACGCCACCTTGCCCCGGGGCACCTTGTCAAAGAGAAAGCCCATGGCCTGTTTCCAGGGCGGGAGGAGTTCCACCAACTGGGTGACCACGGCATGTTTCAGGCTGGTCTGGGCAAAGGCTTCCTTGACGTAGCCGAAATTGGTGTCCATGCAGATCACGGTTTCAGCGCCTGAATCCTTGATCATATAAGAAATCTCATGGGAGGTGTAGATGGGCGACACCGGCACCAGGACAGCCCCGGCCTTCTGGATGCCCAGATAGGCAATGACCCACTGGATGCAGTTGGGGATATAAAGCAGCACCTTGTCTGCCTTTTTCACGCCCATGCTGCGAAGCCCCCCGGCAAACCGTTCGCTCAGGTTTTTAAGCCTTTTGTAGGTAAAATGTTCGCCCAGATAGACCACGGCGGTTTTGTCCGGGTATTTTTCGCTCATGAGATCAAACCTGGAAAAGGTGAGTTCCTGTTCCAGGGGGATGATAGTGTTGACCATGTCTAAAGGTCCTCCTTTTTATGAAACGCCGAAATAAGCGGATTTGACGTCCGGGTTGTCCATGAGTTCTTCCTTGGTTCCTTCCATGACGGCGGACCCGTTTTCGAGGATATAGGCATAATCCACAATGGGAAAAACCGGCCGGGCATATTGTTCCGATACAATGACCGAAATTTTGGTTTCCTTCTGGATGGACCTTGTGGCCTTCATGAGCGCTGACTGCATCAGAGGGGAAAGACCCATGAGGGGCTCATCCAGAAGGAGGACTTTGGGCTGGGCCATGAGGGCCCGGCCGATGGCCACCATCTGCTGTTCCCCGCCGCTGAGAAAACCGCCCAGGCGGTGCCTGAGCTTTTCAAGGGCCGGGAAAATGGTCATGACATATTCCAGGGTCTGCTTGGCCTGGGTTCGTGTGGCCAGATAACCGCCGATGCGGAGGTTTTCCAGAACCGAGCTTTCCTTGAACAGGCGGCGCCGTTCCGGGCAGAGGACGATCCCGGCCCTGGCCCGCCGACTGGGCTCCATATCGTTGATGTTCTGATCTTTAAACAGGATGTCTCCGGACAGAGTGATCCTTTCGCCGCCTGCCATTTTCTCTTTTTTCCGGATATCCAGCATGATGCCGGAAAGGGCATACATGAGGGTAGATTTGCCTGCGCTGTTGGCGCCGAATATCCCTACAATACTGTTTTCCGGGCAGGCGATGCTGATATTGTTCAGGGCCAGCATGTTTTCGTAGAATACCATGAGATTTTTAGCTTCAAGCATAGGTCATGACCTCCTCGATTTTTTCAGATCCAAAATAGGCTTCTTTTACCTTTGCATCGGCCATGACTTCATCCGAGGTTCCCTCGATGAGTTTCTCTCCGAAATTCATGACCATGACCCGGTTGGCCACCTGGAAGAGTTCCCGCAGGCGGTGTTCGATCATGACAATGGTGATGCCCTCTGCATGGAGCCGTTCGATAAGGGGGACCATGGAGGCGATTTCACTCATGGAAAGCCCGGAAAAAACTTCATCGCAGATAATGACCTCGGGTTTAAGAGACAGGCATCGAGCCAGCTCCAGGCGTTTCAGATAACCGGTAGGCAGGCTGGAGGTGGGTTTGAACGGGATATTGGAATCCCGCTCAAACCCGATTTCTTCCAGAATATCCACGGCCACGGTGGCACGGTCTCCAAGCCGCCCGCCGCCCCGCCATCCCCCGGTTCGTTTCGCCCTGGGGGAGAACAGGGGAATGACCAGGTTCTTGTAGGCCGGAAGGCTGTAATAGGGCCGCATGACTTGGAAGGTCCGGGTGACGCCCATGTCGGCAATCTTATGAGGGGCCATGCCGGTAATGTCTTTGTCTTTGAAAAAAATCTTTCCGGAGGTGGGTTTGATAAACCCGGTGATATTATTGACAATGGTTGTTTTTCCTGATCCGTTGGGTCCGATGATACCCAGAACATCTCCCGGAAAAACATCCACAGTCACGTCGCTTAAGGCCTTGACCCCGCCAAACACCTTGGAGACGTTTTGCATTCTAAGTATGGGCTGTGTCATATTCCTTTCCACCTTTCAAACTGTTCATATTTTCGTTGTCCAAACACCATGAGGCCTTCACTTTTGAAAAGGATGAACCCCACCAGGAGAGAGGCATAGAACACGATTCTCAAGGTCCCGAAATCCCGGAGAAGTTCGGACACGGGAACCAGGATCAGACAGCCCAGCAAAGGGCCCACCAGGGTGCCGGACCCGCCGATGACCGTGGCGGCAATGGGAAGGATGGAAAAATCCAGGGCAAACTGGGAAATGCCCGTCCACATGTAGATATGGGTCAGACAGGCCCCGGCCAGGCAGCCCATACCAGAGGCAATGAAAACAGCCAGGGATTTATATTTTGTAATGCTGATACCCGATGCCTTGACCGCCTGGTCATTGTCCATGACGGCCGTAAAGATCAGCCCCATATCCGTGTTGACCATGCGCCGGATGCCGAAGACAAAAATGAGAAGCATGGCGACTATAAAATACTGCTCCACAAAGGCCGAAGAAAAACTGTCAATGCCCAGAATCCCGTCCGTGCCTCCGAAGATATCAAAGGCTTCAATGATCCTGGCCATGAAAAGCGGATACATGAGGGTGACAATGGCAAAATAGACGCCTTTTAAGGGGAGGCAGGGAAACAGGAGAATCGTGCAGACCACTCCTCCGATGACGGCAGCCAGGGGCACGGTCAGAATCGGTGGAACCCCAAAATAGGAATTGAGAATCCCGGCAATATACCCGCCGGTGCCGATGAAAAAGGCGCCACCCAGGGACACCAGACCCACATAATGGGCCAGAAAATCAAAGCTCAGGGCCAGGATGGCATAAATGCAGACAATGGAAATGACCCGCTGCCAGTAAACGCCCGGCATGAGCAGCGGGAGGGACAGCATGCCGCCAATGAGGATGAGCCGCGGCAGTGCAAGATAGGCCATCTCCCGCCAGGACATGAGGGCATAGAGTCCGTCGGATCTGACCTTGATGCCGCGGTCGATTCTTTCTTTTCTTAATTCTTGCGTGGTCATGGTTTATACCCTCTCTTCCAGCTCTTTTTGACGGCCGAAGAGGCCCGATGGTTTCAGGATAAGGGTCAGGATAATGGCCATGAGCGCCACCACCATCTGGAAATGGGACCCGATAAAAACAACGGTCAGGATCTGGGCAAACCCGATGATGAAGGCGGCAAAAAACGCTCCCATCCAGGACCCCAGGCCCCCGACGATGCAGACGGCAATGGACATGATCAGAACATTATATCCGGCTTCCACCACGATATTGCCCAGGGGCAGGATCAGGATGGCGGCAATGCCTGCCAGAATAGCGCCGAACCCCATGGCCAGCATGGCCATGAAATCCGAGTCGATGCCCAGCATGAGGGCTGCCTGTTCGTCCTGGGCCATCCCCTGGAGGGCCAGACCCAGCTTTGTAAAATGGGTAAACACCCAGAGTCCGGCCAGGAGCAGAAGGCCGATAATGACCAGGAAAAGGCGGTGATAATCCACCGGCACACCGCCCAGCATGAAACTGCCTTCCATGAACACGGGCAGGGTATTGGTCATGCCCCGGAACCCGCCCCATCTTAAGCCTTCAAGAATGGCTAGCCCGATGGCATAGGAACAGATA
>JAABTB010000140.1 GCA_011390085.1 Desulfobacula sp. | reverse complement strand
GCTCTTCCGATCTCCAGCTTCTGCTCCAGCTCCATGAGGGAGATGACGGTCTTGCCGTTGTACCCGAAAAGCCCTTCCGGGATCAAGGGGACGGCTCCGGTGGCCACAACCATGCACCCGACCATTTCTTCAAGCAGTCCCTTTTCCGTATCGATCTTAACATTGAAATTACCGATATACCCGCCGGTTTCTTTGACCGTTGCCGAGGTATGGCAGGTGATATTGGATCTGGACCTTACATCCCCAATGATTTCATCAAGGGTTTCCTTTGCGGTCTTCCCCGTATCCAGGCAGTTCACCTGCTGCAAGAGACCGCCCAGGGACGGCGTCTTTTCCACCAGGATGATTTCCAGACCCATGTCGGAAAGGGCCTGGGCAGCGGACAAACCTGCGATCCCGCCGCCAATGACCAGAATTCTGCGGATCAGGGAGGATTCAATGGCCTCCTGGGGCTCAAGCCCGGCGCTTTTGGCAACGCCCATGCGGATGAGTTCCTTGGCTTTCTGGGTGGCTTCCGCTCTTTTTCCCATATGAACCCAGGAACACTGGTCCCGGATATTGACCATTTCAAAGAGATAGGGATTCAGGCCTGCTTCGGCGCAGGAACTTGAAAACAGGGGTTGATGGGTCCGGGGCGAGCAGGAGGCCACCACCACCCGGTTGAGATTCTGTTCCCGGATGGCTTTTTTGATCTCCCCTATCCCGGATTCCGAGCAGGTATACAGATTCTCCTTGGTATACACCACATGGGGAAGGGTTTTGGCATATTCAGCCACATCGGCGCAATCGAGATGGCCTGCAATATTGGACCCGCAGTCACAGACAAATACCCCAATGCGAGGTTTTTCATACAGCGATACATTCTTCTTATTCATAGGGGGCAACCTTTCTTCATGATGCCTTTTGATCAGTTTTTTTCATTACGGCCTGGACGGCCCTTGCCGCTGCAGAGCTGGCCTGGGCAACCGATTCGGGAATATCCATGGGGCTGTGGGCGCACCCGCAGACAAACACCCCGGCCCGGGTGGTGTCCAGGGGATTGGCCGGGTCCGTTTTAAAGAATCCGAACCGGTCCATTTGGATATCCAGGGTCTCGGCAATTTTTCCCGCACCCTTGACGGGTCCGCAGGCCGTGGCCAGGATCACCAGGTCAAAGGCTTCTTTTTTGACCTTCTGCTCCTTGGTATCCTCATAAATCACCACGGGACGCTCATCGCCATCCTTGGTGATTTCCGCCACCCGGGAACGTTTGTAAACAATATTGGAATTGTTCCCCCCGCGGATCTTGTATTCTTCAAAGCCCTTGCCCACGGCCCGGATATCCATTCCAAAAATCACGGACCGGGTATCATTGTCATGTTCATGGGAAATAATGGCTTCCTTGATGGCATGCATGCAGCAATACCCGGAACAGAAAGGGTAAAATCTCAGATCCCGGGAGCCCACGCATTGGATAAAGGCCAGTTTTTTAGCACTTTTAAATCCCTTGGCCTTTTCTTTCAGCGCCAGAAGGGGAGTCTCATGTTCAAGATGTGCCGAATAGCGTTCCACCCATTTGTCCCTGTCTTTTTCCAGAGCTTCGGTCGGATTCAAACTGCCGTTCTGATGGGCGGCATAGAACTCAGCGCTGGTCATGCCATGGTCTTTTTCAAATTTTTCAAGGCCTTTTAGAGATTTACGGACCTTGTTGTCCAGCTCGGCAATTTCAGCCTTGACCTTCCGGTCGCTGGGGCGGTAGACATGGCCCTCCGTGGGGCCCGAGGCAGACAGGAACCGCTCGAATTCCATGGCCGTGACCACATTGTCGATCTCTTTATACCGGTATTCGGGAATCTGTTCAGGATCAAAGACATCATAGCCCGTGGCCAAAATGACGGCGCCCACGGGCAATTCCAGGACCGTGTCCTTCTGCTCGAAATTGATGGCTCCGGCCTGGCATTTTTTCTGGCAGATCCCGCATTTTTTCCCGGTCAATACCCGGCAATGATCCGGATCAATGGTATGGGTGGACGGAATCCCCTGGGCAAACCAGGAATAAATGGCTTTTCGCCGGGCATGGCCTTCGTTGTAAAGATCGATCACCGGCGTGGGGCAAACTTCCCGGCAGGCCCCGCAGCCCGTGCATTTATCCTCTTCCACATACCTGGCTTTTTTCCTGACCGTGGCCGTAAAATTCCCGGCTTCTCCCGTCAGCTTTTCAAGTTCGCTGTAGGCCAGAAGTTTGATATTGGGATGTCGACCGACATCCAGCATCTTGGGCGAAAGTATTCAGATGGCGCAGTCGTTGGTGGGGAAGGTTTTGTCCAGTTGGGCCATCTTCCCGCCAATGGACGGCAGGCGCTCCACCAGGTAAACCTTGAATCCCATTTCGGCCAGATCCAGCGAGGACTGAATCCCGGCAATGCCGCCGCCAAGGACAAGTATATCCTTTGTCACAATCGTTTCTCCTGTTGTCTTCATATATGATTCGCCCTCAGGCCACCTTTTTGATATTGGCGGGTCCCAGGGCTTTTATGGTTTCGGTAAATTCATTTGCCGTTTTGGCAAATTTGGTTCCTTCGGCGGATGAAATCCATTCCAGCCGGACTCTTTTCGGGTCAATGCCCAGAAGGTTTAAAAACTCGCTGGTCATCTCGAACATCTTCCGGGCCTTTACATTACCATCCAGGTAATGGCAGTCACCGATATGTCAGCCCGAGACCAGGACACCGTCGGCCCCTTTTTCAAAGGCTTTGAGAATATAATTGGGGTTGATCCCGCCGGAGCACATGACCCTGATGATTCTCATATTGGGCGGATACTGGAACCGGCTCACGCCGGCCAGGTCAGCCGCCGCATAGGAACACCAGTTGCAGGCAAAGGTCAGGATCTGCGGATTAAAGTCTTGAGACATGTCAGAGTCCTTTCTATGATTCAAGTGCTGTTTCGATCATGGTCAGCACCTCATTATTATAATGGAAAACACCGGCCGCACCGGTGGGGCAGGCGACGGAACAGGCGGCGCAGCCTTTGCACAGGGCCTGCTGGACCGAGGCGATCTTGACGTCGTCTTCCCTCACACGGACGGTAATGGCCCCAAAGGCGCAGGCTTCTTCACAGGCGCCGCAACCCCGGCACAGGGCCTCATTGACCTGGGAGACCACGCCGTCCACGGTCACGGTTTCCTTGGACAGGACCACGGTGGCCCGTGATGCAGCCGCCTTGGCCTGGGCAATACTTTCTTCAACCGGTTTGGGATAATGGGCCATACCGGCCAGGAAGATGCCGTCTGTAGCAAAATCAACCGGCCTTAATTTGGCATGGGCTTCCATGAAAAACCGGTCATCGTTCAGAGAAAGTTTGAACATCTGGGCCAGGGCCGCGTTGTCTTCCGGAACAATGGCCGAGGCCAGGACAATGAGATCGGGTTCCAGGCCAAGATTCATACCGAGCACATGGTCCCGGACCGTCACTGAAAGGGAAGATCCCTCTTTTTGAACCAGGGGTTTATGGTCAAGGTCATACCGGACAAAGATGACGCCTTTATCCCGGGCTTCCTTGTATTTTTCTTCCCTCTGGCCATAGGTCCGGATATCCCGGTAGAGCACATAGACATCCAGGTCCGGGTTCACTTCCTTGAATTTCAAGGCCGATTTCACGGAATGGGTACAGCAGACCTTGGAACAATAGGGGCGTTCCGGCTCCCGTGACCCCACACACTGGATGAACACGGCCGCATTCATGGTTTTCAGAAACGAGCTGTCTTTGGCCATCCGTTGATCCAGCTCCAGATGGGTCAGGACCCGTTCGTCTTCACCGTATAAATATTCGGTGGGTTTTCTTTCCTTTGCACCGGTGGCAATAATCACGGCGCCGTGATCAATCGTCTGGTCCTTGCCGTTTACGGATAAAGTCGTCTTGAAATTTCCGATAAACCCGGCCGTATCCTTGACCGTTGCCCCGGTGAAGACCTGGATCAGGGCGTTTTCCCGGACGTCTTTCACCAGCTTGGCCACATTTTCGGCAATGGGTTCTCCCTTCCAGGTCTGGTTCAGGTGAAGGGCATTTCCGCCCAGCACGGCCTCTTTTTCCACCAGGGTCGTGAAAAATCCCTGTTTTGCCAGACCCAGGGCCGAGGTCATACCGGCCACACCGCCGCCGATGACCAGGCCTTTCTGAACGATTCCCACGGTGGGCTGGGGCAAGGCCCGCATGAGGGAGACCTTGGCCACGGCAATGCGAACCAGATCCTTGGCCTTGGCAGTGGCCAGTTCAGGCTCCTTGGAATGGACCCAGGAACACTGGTTCCGGATATTGGCCATTTCAATGAGATATTTATTAAGACCCGCGTCCTTCAGGGTTTCCTGGAACAGGGGCTCATGGGTTCTCGGGGTGCAGGCGGCCACAACGATCCGGTTCAGACCGTTTTTTTCGATCACCTGCTTCATTTTATCCTGGGTATCCTGAGAACAGGTGAACATATTCTCTTCCACAAAGGCCACATGGGGAAGGGTCCTGGCATAGGCCGCCACCTCGGGCACATTGACGATACCGCCGATATTGGTGCCGCAGTTGCAGACAAAGACCCCGATCCTCGGATCCTGGCCCATGATATCGGTCTCGGCGGGATAGGTCCTTGTTCTGGTCAGGGTTCCCCTGGCCGGGGAAAGGCTGGTACCTGCATCACAGGCGGCTGCGCTGGCCTCCATGACGGCCATGGGAATATCCTTGGGTTCCTGGAGGGCGCCGCAGACATAAAATCCCTTGCGGGAGGTTTCCACCGGGGAAAAACTATCCGTGACCACAAAATTATTGGCATTCAGTTCAATTCCCATATTCCTTACAACGGCCGCCAGATCGGCCGGGGTTTCCATGCCCACGGACAGCACCACCATGTCAAAGACTTCGGTGATATTCTTTCCGTCTTCGCTCACATAAGTGGCGATGAGCTTATGATTTTCATCCTGGGTAATGGTATGTATCCTGGATCTGACAAACCGAACGCCCTGGTCCTTGGCCCGTTCATAGTATTTTTCAAAGTCCTTTCCATAGGTTCTCATATCCATGAGAAAGATGGAGGCTTCAAACTCGCCTGAAATATGATCTTTGGCCATCATGGCTTCTTTTACCGCATACATGCAGCAGACGGACGAGCAGTATGAATTGCCGCATTTATTCTGATCCCGGGACCCTACGCACTGGAGCCAGGCGATCTTTTTGGGTTCGGCCTTGTCCGGATAACACTCAATATGACCGTGACTGGGGCCGCCGGCGGACAGAATCCTTTCAAATTCAATGGAGGTGACCACATTGGGAAATTTGGCATACTGGAGATTGTCCAGCTTGGACGGATCAAAGGGTTTGAACCCGGCCGCCATGATGACGGAACCCACATTCAGGGTCAGGATTTCTTCCTTGTCCTCATAATTGATAGCCCCGGTAGGGCAGACCTTGGCGCAGGTGCCGCATTTGTCCTTCAAGAGTTTCACGCAGACGGCAGGGTCAATGGCATATTTCAAAGGGACAGCCTGGGGATAAGCCACATAAATGGCCTTTCTCTTGTCCAGACCCTCATTATATTCATCATCGGTTTTGCCCGGGCATTTCTTGGTGCATTCCCCACAGGCAATGCATTTATCCATGTCCACATACCGGGGGGATTTTTTAACGGTGATGGTAAAATCACCCGCCTCACCCTCGATCTTCTCGACAGTGGAAAGGGTGTGAAGCTGTATGTTCAGGTGCCGGCCGACCTCGACCAGTTTGGGTGAGATGACTCACATGGCACAGTCATTGGTGGGAAAGGTTTTGTCCAATTGGGCCATGACCCCGCCGATGGAAGCGGTTTTTTCCACCAGGTGAACAAAATAACCTGAATCGGCCAGGTCAAGGGCGGCCTGCATCCCGGCAATGCCGGAACCCACCACCATGACCGAGCCGTGAATCTTATTCGTATTTGCCATTGATTAACTCCAGTTTCTTATACAATCCTTGGTATCCGTATCGCATGGGACCATCTTATTCCATATGGGCCGCAAGATAGGAGACAAGGTCTATAATTTCCACATGATGATCCGTATTTTTCCGGGCACAGGTCAGATGAATCCGGCATTTGGGGCAGGCCGTGATAATGGCGGTTGCACCCACGGCCTCGGCTTCCTGAAGCCGTTGCACCTGCATGACCTTGGATGCGGTCGAGCATTCCATCCAGGCCGTTGTGCCGCAGCAGACGGCATTCTCCCGGTTGTGTTCCATTTCCGCCAGCCGGGTTCCGGGAACAAGGGAAATGAGTTCCCGCGGGGCTTCATAGATCCCGGACCGTCTTCCCAGACGGCAGGGGTCCTGGAAGGTCACAGTCCTGTTGCTCGCGTTTTTAAAGGCAATTCCTGCCTTTGGAATCTCCCTGGCCAGGAATTCCGCGATATGAATGATCTCAAAGGGCAAA
>JAABTB010000139.1 GCA_011390085.1 Desulfobacula sp. | reverse complement strand
CCCAGGTATCTCCAAACGGGTCCTATATTGCCGGGACGGTTAATGAAACCGCTGTATTTGTCATCATGGACGACCCACTTTTTTCCCAGATCTTTTTCCCGACAACTTCAAAAATTGGCATTTTTGACACTCGGACCAAAGGTTTCAGTCTGTTACCGGGAGCTGATCGTGAGGACCGGGTTCAGACGGCCCCGACCTGGCGACCCGATGGAAAAGCCCTTGCCTTTTCAAGTGTTTCCACAAACCCTGTACTGATCCAAAAAGTAGTAGACAAAGTTATCCTCAGGGAAAGTTCAAAACAGACCATTCACGAATTGAATCAAAAATATCCGGTTCAGTTTGATATCTATACCCTTCCCTTTCAACAGGGCGAGGGCGGTGTGCCGGAACTCTTAAAGGGAGCTTCCCAAAACGGGTACAGCAATTATTTCCCGCGATATTCGCCCGACGGAAAATGGCTTGTATTTACCCAGAGCCCCACAGGAATGCTTCTTCAACCCGGTAGCAGGCTTGTCATCATTCCATCCGAAGGCGGGGAGGCCAGGCCGTTAATCAGCAACCAGGCCGTCATGAACTCCTGGCATTCCTGGTCCCCGAATTCAAATTGGCTGGTGTTTTCCTGTAAGGCCAATTCACCGTTCACGGAATTATACCTGACCCATATTGATGAAAACGGGGAGTCCAGCCCGGCCCTTCGTCTGTTCCGGTTCAGCAGCAAGGACCGGGCTGCCCTGATTCCCGAATTTATACCCCAAAAGACCCGATTCACAACGGAAATTTTCTTTGAGTCTGAAGAAGAGGCCAAGGGAACGAGCACAGCTATTGATGGACGATGAGATAATACCCATTTTAACCGTAATGTTTAAACAAAGGAGATTTTATCATGGAAAAAGATAAAAAAATAAAGATCACCTATCTCTTAATCGTGATCTTATTCCTGTCCCTGGGGATCACAGGGTCGGTCTGGGCGTATGGCGGCGGAGGCGGCAATCCTGCCTCGGACAGCGACAGCGCTGTGGGTGGACCGCCGGGGGACCCGCCTAAAAAATCAGACGTTGTCAAAGAATACACCCGGGAAGAGCTCGAACAAATCTTCTCAGGGCTGCCGGAAGATATAAAGGAGATGATTATTGACAAGCAGGAAGGAAAACCCCGGACCCCGGCCCAGCTCAACCTGATCAAAAGCCTTTTTCTCGGTGCCGAAAAATTTAAGCATGAATCTGAAGAAGCCATCTGGCAATCCTATGAAGAAATTGCCGTTGTCCTGGACCAGGCCGGGCAGAATGCTGAACTGGTACTGACCTTTGCCACCGGGGGGACCTCCAGCTTTGTGACCGGAACCCTGTTCGGTGCCACCCGGGCCGGAATCAATGCAACTAACGAGGGCAAGTCCACGGAAGAAATTTTGCAGGCCATGGCTGTGGCCGTGGCTGTAGATAAAATCATGAGCAATGTCAGCGGACTTAAAAAATTGGGGGACCGGGGAGGGGAGCTGGTGGACATGGTTTCCAGGGCTGCCGAATTGAATAAAAACCCCCAGGTGATGAAATACCTGATCAAAGTCGGAGCAAAGGCAGGCCTTTATAAAGAAGGGGAAAAGCTTACCAAAGATGCCATCGGAGCGATCTTAAGCTATGTAGGAGACCAGGCCCGAAAAACTACGGCCGTTCCCACCAGCCCGCCCATGCCTACCTATGTGGATCCTGGCTATGATATCGATCGCAATACCGGGCAAAAAATGATGAAATAATCAGAAAACGCTGAAGAATAATCCATAAGGGGGATATATGTATAAAAAAATATTGTTTCAAATCGGATTGATTGTTTTGTCCCTGTCCATCTGGGGATGTGTTGCCACCACCACAAGCACCGCACCTGTTGCACCGGCCCCGGAAAAGGGGTTGACCCTTTCTCCGCCGGACCGGATCATCGGGGATTTGTCCCAACAGCCCATACACATCAAGCTGGTCCTGGCGGCTCTGGTGAATAAACTGAGGGGAGACCGGGATGCCATCCCCGAGGTGGGGTTTGATCCCAAGGGCAAGCATTTCCTTTATGATACGAATTTTACCTATGACGATTTTGATCTGAGGTTTATTCAAATCACAGGGTTTGAAATTCAAAATCAGACGGATACCGAGGCACAGCTTGCCGTTGAAGGGGTGTTTAATTTCAAGGATCTTTTTGGAAGAGGGGTTGCTGCCTATTTTGCAGCCGGATATACGGTTCATAAAAACGGGATCACCATTACCCAATCCGGAACGGCGCTGGTTGCCCCTGCCATCCCGGATATAGAACTCTTCTTTGTGCCGAAATCTTCCTTTAGCAATGTCGATATGAAGGAGATTTCTTCATATATGGATCTTTACCTTCACGCTGTGCTCAATGCTTTTCCCATGGCGCCGACAGCGGAAGAACGGCAAAAAATGGAAGCCTATGATAAAACAAAGACCGGCTCCCCGGGCGCCGGGGATGAAACCGCCCCTGGGGATTATTATATCCTGGCCTTTTGCAAGGACCGCCTGCCGTGGGAAGCTTCTCTTGAAATGAAGATTACGGATCAGCCCGGGATGAAGGGGAAACCGGTTTTTGAAACCGGCTATGTCTATGATCAGGGATGGCGTGTAATGATGGCCGGAGGCGTCTTCAGCCCCAATACCCTGAAGGATAATTTTTATATTGACGTCCTGTACAATACCAACCCTGAAATCAAACCGGCCTCCATCAATATCGGCAGCTATACGAATCAAAAAATTTTCAGGACCACCCCCCAATTTAATATCAAACCCGTGGGAACTCCCATGGAATCGGTAAAGGCCCAGCTTGGGCCCATCGAGTCCGGAACCCTCTTTCTTGATCCCAATAAGAAAGCAGACGCGGTTCAGATACAGACCCGGTTGAGCAAGACCGGGCATTATAAGAAAGCCATTGACGGTGCCTTTGGAGAAAGTTCCAAAACCGCCCTGAGAAGCTTTAGAAAGGCGAACGGCTTAGGTGATAACCTCACCTGGGATTTAAATACCCAGAAAATGCTGTTTCAGAATTCAGGTTTATAACCGGAAATTTAGGGAATGACCCAATTAAACGACAGGACCAATCATGGCAATTTCGGAAATGCACCCCGTTCATCAATTTGAGCCCTGGCAGGTATGGCCGGGGTCCTATGACAATAAATTGGTTCCCGGCCAATATCCCCACGATCAGGATCAGGGGCTGGTGATCGACCGGTTCACCCCCATTGCCTCCATGGGGTCCTGTTTTGCCCGGGAGATCCGGAAGGTCCTGATCCGGGAGGGGTATTCCTATATCAGGGAAGAAACGGAGCATCCGGCCTCGGTTCATGCCAGCGCCGCATGGGAAAGAACCTATAATACCTTTTCCATGCGGCAGATCTTTGAATATACCTTTGGCTCCTTTGCCCCAAGCACCCGGTGGTGGATATCCTCCAAAACCCGTCAGGTCCAGGACCCCTTTCGCAGGATCATCCTCTATGAGTCTGTTGAAGCCGCGGAAAAGGATTTTCAACACCATGTGGAATGCTCAAAGCGGGCCCTCCTGAAAGCAAAAGTCTTGATCTTGACTCTGGGATTGACGGAAATCTGGGAGGATAAATCCGATAAAAGCGTGATCTGCCTGCCCTCGGGGCCCTATTTCAATGAGGGCGGCGGACGGGATGAATATGAGTTCAGGGTGAGCCGGTACCAGGAAAATCTGGATAACCTTGAGACCATTTACGCGCTGATGAAACAACACAATCCGGAGTGCAGGATCGTGATGACCATTTCTCCGGTCCATCTCTGGGCCACCTTCCGCAAAGATATGGATGTGATCAGCGCCAACTGCAATTCCAAATCCACCCTGCGGGCCGTCGTGGATGAGTTTGCCGGCCGCCATGGGGATGTGTTTTATTTTCCCTCCTATGAGATGGCCACCAGTTTTAATATGCTCATGAACCAGAGCTGCTTTGAATATGGGAAAGAGAATTTCCATATCAACCGGGCAACGGTGGAGATGATCATGAAACATTTTTTTGAATTCTATTCCGGTTGAAAGGGGATCTGAAAAGTTTTTCAAAAGGCTTGTCTGATTTTTTGCCATGGTATATAAGTCCTGGATGGCAAAAAATGGTAATGAAACGTTTTGCAAAGGAGTACGATTTTGAAAAACAGTGCCTTAAGGCTTTATACATTTATTTTTGTGTTTGTTTGGTCTTGCGTGATGACGGTGGCCGTCCCGGGATTCTGCGATACCGTTAAAAAAGTGGCGGTCTGCCCCCTGGAGATGAATGCGCCGGAAGACCTGTCTTTTCTCCAGAAAGGCCTTTTTTCCATGCTTTTTTCCCGGCTTTCGGATCCGGGAAAGGTCGAGGTCCTGGACAGGGAAACCATTGACCGGGCCTTGACCCAAGCCCAGACCTCTCCCATGACCCAAGGCCCTTTGAATGAATCCAAGGCCAAACTCATTGGCGCAAACCTTGGGGTGGATTATATTCTTTTCGGCAGCATGACCCAGTTCGGCAGCAGCGTCAGTCTGGATCTGTCCATGGTCTCGGTCAAAGGGGAAAAACCCACCCTGACCTTTTCCAAACAGGCGCCCGAACCCGGCGCGGTCATCACGGAACTGGATATGGCCGCCACGGAAATCAATTTAAAGACCTTTAACCGGGAGCCTGAACTCATCCTGCCCAAGGAGCAATATGCCCAGAGACCCGAACCGGGCCCGAGCGGTGAAGGCTATGCCAGCCCCCTGACCAATTACCGCAATGTATTTGCCGCCAACGGTGTCATCAACGGCATTGCCTCGGCCGACCTGGATGGAAAAACAGGCAACGAGGTGGTCATCATCTATGACCATGCCGTTGAAATTTTAAAGAATAACGGCAACGGCCAGTTGATCCCGGTCCAGCAGATCAGTGACGCCTATTATCTGGATATCATTGCCGTGGATGCGGCAGACCTCAACGGCAACGGGATAGCAGAAATCTTTGTAACCCGGGTGAATCCCCAGACCGGATTTGCTAAATCCTTTGTTCTGGAATATGACAATGGCGAATACCGAAGGTTGGCCGATGACCTGCCCTGGTACCTGAGGGTGATCCGGGATATGGCCGGAAAAGAGGCCCTGTATGCCCAGAAATCCGGAAATAAGGGTCCCTATGGGGGCAGGGATGTGTTTAAGGTGGTCTGGGAGAACAATGCCTATGGCCCGGGAGAGCGGATAATGGTCCCGGACGGGTTTACCATCCTCAGCGCCGCCGTCGGCAGCGTTATGGCCGGAAAAGGGGAAGACACCTTGTTTACCAATGAAGACGGTCGCCTGGTCCTGTTCAATGAAGCCGGCAAGATTGAATGGTCGGGAGAACAGGGATACGGCGGCTCCAAATTGTTTTTTACCCAGGTGGAAAAAGATATCTTTGACAAGAACAATACCTCTAAAAATCCCAAGGCGGATAAAGGGGTGTTTTTCCAGCCTCGAAACCTGGTGGCGGATACGGATTCAGACGGCAAGGCCGACGTCCTGGTCATCCGGAATGTGGATGCCGCCGACAATTTTTTCGGCCGCATCAGAAGGTTCAAGAGCGGCAGCATCGAATTGCTGAAATGGAATGAAATGGGGCTTTCTCCGGATAGGGCGCCCAAGAAGCTCCCGGGTCAGATCACGGACTTTGTTCTGAGCGATTTTGACAACAACGGCAAGGGAGAAATCCTGATCACCCTGGTTAAAAACCGGAATAATTTTTCTCCGGAAGATTCAAAAAGCCTGATTGTTGCCTTTGATTTATAAAAAAAAAGGATAAAATGCTTGACAGGCCTGAAAACAGTTGATATTAGCAATCTATGTTCTGCTAAAAGGCTTGAATGCCTGCAAAGGAGGTGATACCGGCGCAGAAGAATTTAATGTTTTAAAAGAACATGAAGCAAGGATTCTTTGATTGTATTTAAAAGGAGTATGATCAAAGAAAAATTTAATTAACTTTATAGTAAAAGGAAAAAAAGATGAAAAAATTAATTGCCTTGGTTTTTGCCCTGATTTTTGTTGGTGCAGGGACACTGGCTGCCGCTGATCTGACAATGACCGGTAGCTACTACGCAAGAGGCTCCTATTTTGACAATATCAGCGGACAGTTGACCAATGCTGAAGAAACTACAAACTATGATCATGAGCTGTCTGTGGACACCACCTGGAAAATTGATGATACCACAGCCGTATTTGCCCGGTTTGAAATGAGAGATGAAACCTGGGGCCGTAACAACCCGGTTGAAGGTTCTGTTTACGGTACATCCACTTTTGAACTGGATGACAATATCATCGTAGAGCAGGTATATGCCTGGCATAAATTTACCAACGGCCATACCATCCGCGTTGGTAAAATGCCTTCCGGTGCATGGGCCACTCTTTTTCAGGACAATGGTTCAGAAGCATACAGGGTGTATTATGCAGCCCCGACCG
>JAABTB010000138.1 GCA_011390085.1 Desulfobacula sp. | reverse complement strand
ATGAACCCACAGCCGGTCTGGACAATACGGTCAAAGAACGGCTGATCCACATCCTCAACCACCTGGATATTTCCTATCTGGTCATTTCCCATGAATTCGACTTTGTCAGCGCCGTGACGGATAAGATCTATTCCATGGAAAACGGCCGGATCATGACCGATGCCGACATCCATATCCATCGTCATGAACATGTCCACAAACATGGGCTGCAACCCCATATTCATAAATGAAAAAATCTTCCCATGAGGACATGCTATGCAAATGTCAAAAATGAATTCACAACCACATTTTTATGCAATTTGTAAAACGAATTGACAATTTGCATAAAATTCTGTTAGCCTGTTGCCATGATCCATCGAAATGCAAAAGAAACAATACAGAGCCTACTGGGCGGATTTCCCATCGTTACCCTGACGGGACCCCGCCAGTCGGGCAAGACGACCCTTGCCAGGGAGGTTTTTAAAAATCATCCATATGCATCCCTGGAAGAACCGGACCTGCGGCAGGCTGCTATCGAAGACCCCCGTTCTTTTCTCGCACGGTTTCCTGACGGCGCAGTTCTGGATGAAGTGCAGCGATGTCCCGAGATTTTGTCCTATCTTCAAACCCTGGTGGATAAGGATCGTCGAATGGGCCTATTCATATTGACAGGGTCCCGGCAGTTCGGTCTGATGTCCGGTATTACGCAATCGCTTGCAGGGCGAACCGCTTTTGTGGAATTACTTCCCTTTTCCGTGCAGGAATTGGCCCTTGCGGACAAGCTGCCCGTCACCATTGATGCCATGATGCTGACCGGCTGCTATCCGCCCATCTATGATCGTGGACTGGCTTTTGCAGCCTGGTACAGCGCTTATGTAACGGCCTATGTGGAGCGGGATGTCCGGCAAATGCTCAAAATCCAGGATCTGGAAACGTTTCAGCGTTTTGTCAGGCTATGTGCGGGCAGGACGGGACAGTTGCTGAATCTGTCTTCCCTGGCAACTGAATGCGGCATCACCCATAATACTGCAAGATCATGGATATCTGTTCTGGAGGCCGGCTATTTGGTATTTCTTCTACGCCCTCATCATGCCGGTTTTAGCAAACGGCTGGTAAAGATGCCCAAACTGTATTTCTATGATGTGGGGCTGGTGTCTTGGCTTCTCGGAATTCGGACAACCGAACAAATGATAACCCATCCTTTGCGGGGCAGCATTTTTGAGACCTTTATCATATCAGAGCTGATCAAATCAAAATTGAACAAAGGTGAAAAACCGGCTTTTTCATTTTGGCGGGACAGCAACGGCAACGAGGTTGATCTCCTTATGGACCAGGGAACCCGGCTGGTCCCGGTTGAAATCAAGTCGGGCCGCACCCTGACACATGAATCCTTTGCCGGACTGCATAAATGGTCTGCCCTGGCCGGAGACAAAGCCGGCCCACCCTCATTGATCTTTGCCGGAGATGAATCTTATCTGCACAAGGGGATACAGGTGACAGGGTGGCGGGACTGCGAATCGGTTCATACATTTTTTTAGACCTTAACAAAAACAGGATGTTTTGTTATTGGAGGAGGACTGAAAAACTTGCCATCTGTCCGTATGCGGAGTATTTTAGGTCCACCGGTTTAATCCCGGCTGATATGGTGCGAGGAAAAATAACGTGATCCGGATAGAAAATCTGAACAAAACCTATAAAACCATCCAGGCCTTGAAGGATGTGAACCTGGAGGTGAACAAGGGCGAACTCTTTGCCTTTCTCGGCCCCAACGGTGCGGGCAAGACAACAACCATACGGATATTGACGGGGCTGACCAGGCTCAGCTCGGGAACGGTCAGCCTCAACGGGTTTGATGTGGGCAACCGCTCCGTTGAAAGCCGCAGGCAGTGCGGGCTTGTGCCCCAGTCCATCAACCTGGACCGGGAATTGTCCGTGTTTGAAAACCTGACCATCCATGGTAAGCTCTTCAGAATGGACAGGCAGGAAAGAAATAAGAGGATAGACGAACTCCTGGACTATGTGGAAATGGGCGATCGGAAAGAGACCTTGGTCAAAAACCTGTCCGGCGGGCTCAAACGGCGGCTCATGATTGCCAGGGCACTTCTGCACTCGCCGTCCATCCTGTTCCTGGATGAACCCACCGTGGGCCTGGATGCCGCCATTCGGAGAAAAATCTGGGCTTTGATCCGGAAAATCCAACAGCACGGCACCACCATTTTCCTGACCACCCATTATATCGAGGAGGCTGAATTTCTTGCCGACCGGGTGGCCTTCCTGGACAAGGGCTCCATTGTAATAGTGGATACACCGAGAGCCCTCATGAACCGGATGGGCACCTGGGCCCTGGACCGGCTCAAGGAAGACGACATGGAAACCCTTTATTTTAACGACCGGAAAGAAGTCAATGATTATATTGCCGCACACAAGGACAGCTTTACCCTGCGGCGGGTCAATCTGGAAGATGCTTTCCTTGCCCTGACAGGAAAAAAAGTAAAATGATATACGGTGCATCCGCAGTTTATTACAGGGAATTGTTGATCCTGAGACGCCGTCTGACCCGGCTCATCCCCTCCTGGTGCGTGTCTCCCCTGCTCTATCTCATTGCCTTCGGTTTTGCCATGGGAAAGCATGTGACCCTGGACGGCCATACCTATATGGAATTTCTCCTGCCGGGCCTCATTGCCATGACCAGCATGACCCAGGCCTTTGCCATTTCCAGCGAAATCAATATTGCAAGATTTTACTGGAATATCTTTGAAGAAATCCAGGCAGCGCCGGTTTCGGATATTTCCTATGTGGCCGGCGAAGTCCTGGCCGGTATGACCCGGGCCTTTCTGGCCATCCTGGTGGTGCTGGTCCTGGGGCTTTTGTTCGGGGTGGTGCTGTCCCTGAACCCCTGGTTCTGGCTGGCCATCCTGCTGAATAGCTTTTTATTTGCCTCCCTGGCCGTGGGAATTGCCATGCTGGTCAAATCCCACGCCGACCAGAGCCTGATGACCAGCTTTGTGATTACACCCATGGCTTTTCTGGGTGGTACCTTTTTTCCCCTGGAAAATTTTCCGGTCTGGGCCCAAAAGATCATCTATTTTCTGCCCCTGACTCATGCATCCACGGCCATCCGGACCGCAGCCTTCGGCAACCGGCCGTCCTTTGTTTCCCTCATGATCCTGGCCGTCGGCGGAACCCTGCTCTTCTGTATTTCCGTATGGTGCGTCAAAAAAGCAAAGGATTGAGAATGGTTCCAGAGGGCCCTTTCGGACCCTCCGGGAAAGGCGGGTTATCTTATTTTCCGGCCATCATGGCCGCCACATCCGCTTCCGGAGTGGTAATGGGTTTGATGTCGAATTTTTCAACAAGGGTCGCGGCTACGCCCGGTGACAAAAAGCCCGGAAGGGTGGGGCCGAGCCGGATGCCTTTAAAGCCGAGAGCCAGGAGGGAGAGCAGCACCAGAACGGCTTTCTGCTCATACCAGGCGATGTCAAAGGAAATGGGAAGATCGTTGATATCCTCCAGGCCGAAGGCCTTCTGAAGCTCCATGGCAATAACGGCCAGGGAATAGGAATCATTGCACTGGCCGGCATCGAGAACCCTTGGTATTCCGCCGATATCTCCGAGATCCAGCTTGATGTATTTGTATTTTGCACACCCGGCCGTGAGGATGACCGCATCTTTAGGCAAAGCCTTGGCCACTTCGGTATAATAATCCCGTGTTTTATGACGGCCGTCACACCCGGCCATGACGATAAATCGTTTGATGGCGCCGGATTTCACGGCAGCGATGACCTTATCGGCCAGGGCCAGAACCTGGTTGCGGCCAAATCCGCCGGTAATAAACCCGGTTTCTATTTCCTCGGGCGGTTTACAGGTTTTGGCCAGTTTGACCAGGGGTGAAAAATCTTTTTTGCCTCCCTCGGCCCGGTCCGCGATATGGGGAATGCCGTCAAACCCCACGGCGCCCGTAGTGAAAAGCTTGTCCACATATTCCGGTTTGGGCGGCACAAGGCAATTGGAGGTAAAGAGGACCGGTCCGTTGAATTTGGCCATGTCTTCCTTCTGGAGCCACCAGGCGCTGCCGTAATTGCCGAAGAGATGGGAGAATTGTTTCAGCTTCGGATAATAATGAGCCGGCAGCATTTCGCTGTGGGTATAGATATCAATGTCCTGATCCTTTGTCTGTTCCAGAAGTTCTTCCAGATCCACAAGGTCATGGCCGGTGACGAGGATACCGGGATTTTTTCCGACCCCGATGTTCACTTTGGTCATAACCGGGCTTCCATAGGCCGTTGTATTGGCTTCATCCAGAAGGGCCATGGTCTTTACGCCCATCTGCCCGGTTTTAATGACCAGATTAAAAAGATCCTCCTGGGATATTTTCTCATCCACCAGTGCGGCCAGGGCTTCCATGAGAAATTCAAAGACTTCTTTGCAGGATTTGGTAATCTGCCAGGCGTGTTCGGAATAGGCAGACATGCCCTTCAGCCCGTAAAGAATAGTGGATTTCAAGGATCGCTCGTCTTCGTTTTTGATTTCCAGCCATCCTCCGGTACCGCCGACAGCTTTGGCAAGAAGAGCCGCATCGTCCTTGGGCACCCAGTTCGCGCACTCCGGAACGGGGGATGAAAAATCCTTATTATGTTTCTTTTTATAGGCCGCTAAAAATTCCGTTTTCACCCGGTCCCTCAATTCTATCCCTTTTTTGATGTCTTGAATGAAATCATCACGGTCAAAATTGGCATTGGTAATGGTTGAAAAAAGGCCTTTGGCAATAAAAAAACCGGCTTTATCGTCATAGAGACCGAATTCCTTTGCCCTATGGCCCCATACGGAGATGCCCTTGAGCACCCAGATGAAAAGATCCTGGAGATCGGCCGTTTCAGCGGATTTCCCGCACATCCCCTGCTTCATGGAGCAGCCTGTGTTTTTCATGGTTTCCTGACATTGATGGCAAAACATGGGTATTCCTCCTTTTTGTATGATTGAGTTTTGATCCGGATGATCTGAAACCGGACCAGAATGTTGATGCCGTTTGAAATAGATGCTGTTGAAAATTGAACCGGGTTGATTCTGATATTACAACAGACTGCCGGGAAAGTATAGAAAAAAGACAAACCCCAAAGGCCTTAAACTTGACAAATAAAAACGACTCTTATATTTAGAAATGTCATATGATGGTTAAAAACAGTTCAATACCTAAATATAAGGAGTGATGCATGAACATTTTATTTTTCGGACCCAACGGCAGCGGCAAGGGAACCCAGGGCGCCATCCTGAAAGACAAATACAACATCGCCCATATTGAATCCGGCGCCATTTTCCGGGACAATATCAAGGGCGGCACAGACCTGGGCAAAAAAGCCAAGGCCTATATTGACAAGGGGGACCTGGTTCCCGATGAAATCACCATCCCCATGATCCTGGACCGGATCAAACAGGATGACTGCAAAAAAGGCTGGCTCCTGGACGGATTCCCGAGGAATAAGGTCCAGGCGGAAAAACTCGACGCATCCCTTAAAGAAGCCGGGATCAAGCTCAATTATGTCATTGAACTGATTCTGGACCGCCAGATTGCCAAAAACAGGATCATGGGACGCCGGCTCTGTGAAAACGACAACAATCATCCCAACAATATTTTTATCGATGCCATCAAACCCAATGGGGATAAATGCCGGGTCTGCGGCGGTGCATTAACCAAACGCAATGATGACCAGGATGAGGTCGCCATTGATAAACGCCATTCCATCTACTATGACACAAACACCGGAACCCTGGCCGCCACTTATTACTTCAGAGATCTGGCCGCAAAAGCCGGGATAAAATACATCACCCTGGCCGGTGAAAAAGACCTTAAATCCGTAACCAACGAGCTGGTTTCCAAACTATAGGATTGGATATCAGCCTTATTTTGTAAAGCCTTTCCGCCCTTTGCCGGTCCGGAAAGGCTTTATTTTTTCCTTGCTTTTCCCTGGTTTGTCTGTTACAAGGTCAGGCTATAAATATTTCAGAATATTTAAATACACTATGAAAGGGGCGATGTTTCTTGAAAGAAATTGTAGTCAAGGTTATTGATAATGATGTCGAGCGTGCATTACGGATATTAAAGAAAAAAATCCAGAATGACGGCCTCTTCAAACGTCTTAAAGTTAAAAAACATTTTGAAAAACCATGTCAATACAGACGGCGTAAGATGAGAGAAGCAGTGAGAAGACAAAGAATTGCTGCCTCACGATCCCGCAGAAGAAACGGTTAAATTATACATTCACCCGGCATTGATTTTTTGTAAAATTTCTGCCGGGTTTTTTTATGCGCAAAATGACAAAACTATCTTACCAGGAATGTCTTAAGACCATTTACAAGCTGGGCCGGTTCGGTATCAAGCTGGAGCTGGATACCATCCAGGATATTTTACAAAGCCTGGGCAATCCCTGCCAGGGGTTTAAAACGGTTCATATTGCCGGAACCAACGGCAAGGGCTCCACTGCCACCT
>JAABTB010000137.1 GCA_011390085.1 Desulfobacula sp. | reverse complement strand
GGCAGGGTATGCAGGCGCTGTTGCCTTTTTAAAACAAAATCTCCATCTTTCCAATATTGCCTATTTCTATTTTACGGAAGATCTGATCTCCCTGACTCTGGTGCATGATCGAAAACCCTGGGCTGTAAGAACGCTTCCCGGTTCTTTCAGGTCTGCGGAAATGCTTGCCGCAGTTCTTCATCAGACCATTACAGGTTTTCGCCAGAAAACAGGGGAGGATATCGAATTCAATCCGATCATCACGTTTGGCCGGGACACCACAGCCAAGGGCGATTTTCTGAAAAATTTTGAAAAAGCCGTGGGCCGACAGATTCAAGTGGTTGAGGACATAGACGGGTTGACTGCGGCATCACAGGATGATGCCGGCCACCGGATCAATTTCTGCAAGGGAAAATACAAGGCCGAGTCTTTTCTAAAAACTTATTTTCATTCCCTTGCTGCGGGTATTGTTCTTTTTTTCTGTACCATCGGGCTATGGATGGTCGGCGCAAGTCTTGATAATGCTGAATTGTATGCGAAAATTCGTTTTCTTGATGAAAAAGCATTGTCGATTTTTACGGCAACCTTCCCGGACCAGAAACGGATTCAGGACCCTTATCTTCAAATGAAGGCAAACATGAAGGAAATCCTGAAAAAAACAAATGCAGACCCTGATAAAAACCAAAGCATTAAAAAAAAGGTGAGGGTCATGGATGCCTTAGCCGAACTTTCCGAGAGAACAGACCCGTCCATTGATGTAGAAATTTATTCTTTCTTATTAAATGCAGGCAGGATTGTTTTATCCGGTTCAACCGATAATTTCAATGCGGTGGACAAGATTAAAACCGGCCTGGAATCATCCGAGATCTTTAAAACGGTCGGCATCAGCAGTGCGGCTGCTGATAAAAAAGGAGACAGGGTCAATTTTAAATTTAATATAGACCTGTAAAACGTATGCATAATTTTTCAAAACGGGAAACGTATGTTCTGATTTCGGGCGGTTTATTTCTGATCCTGTTTTTTGGTATCCGTTTTGGAATGCTGCCGATTTTTGACAAAAAAGATGATTATCAACGGATACTGAAAGAAAAACAGACGGCTCTGGAAGAAATGATGGCCCTTCAAGAGCAGTTCCATGCAGTTTCATCGGATTTCGATGTCCGGAAAAAGGCGCTTTCATCCAGGAAAGAAGGGTTTTCCCTGTTTTCCTTTCTGGATGAAGAAGCCCGGAAAAGCGGGCTCAAAGATAAGGTGGCCTATATGACACCGTCCTCCAAAATTATTGAAAACAGCGACTATTCCTTGGACACGGTTAAATTCAAACTCACGGAAGTGTATTTAAAAGAGCTTATGGATTTCATATCTCATATTGAAACTTCGGAAAACGGTGTCACCATTACTGCTCTTCTTTTAACAAAAACAGGGAAAAACAATGACCGGCTGGATGCCGTCATTGAAACAGAAACGCTGATGCTCAAGGGCAAAGGGCAATAAGGCCATGAAATATCTCTTTGCCCTCATCAACCTTATTCTGCTGGCAGGGGCTGCATTCTTCTTCGCTGATATTATGGACAAGACAGTGCTGAAAGATCCCTCTTTAATATCAGACAGCAAGCCCTTGGATGACGGGACAACGGGTTTTGTTCAAAATCAGGAGGGCGCTGGTGTTAAACGAAACAGTTATGACATCATTATGCAGCGGAACCTGTTCAAGGTTCAAATGGAGAGAAAAGAGGGGTCGGACAATGAGTCGTCATACCCGACGGCAAAGCTTGATCCGACCACTCTTTCTCTGACGCTTTGGGGGACTGTAACCGGCGGGTCTGAACTCTATGCGGTAATTGAAGATAAAAAATCCCGGTTGCAGGCCCTGTATGAGGAAGGGGATTTAATTCAAGACGCAACGATTAAAAAAATTCTGAAAAATGAAATTATCCTTACTTTTCAGGGCAAGGATCAGGTTCTTGAAATGGAAACCGATCCGGGAAAATCCGGGCCAATCAAAAAATCAGGGGAAATCCAAATCCCAGGTGGCGTCATGAACGATGCCCAAGCCCCCTTAATCCAGACTTTTCCATCGACTTCCGGCAATACCGGTGACATCATGACGCAGATAAAATTCAGGCCTTTTTTTTCTAAAGGCGCACCGGACGGTGTAATGATCTATGCCATCAGACCGGATTCTGTTTTCAACCGGGCCGGGCTCAGAAATGGAGACATTGTAAAAGAAATCAACGGAACCCCGGTTGCATCAATTGAAGAGGCCTCTGCTTCGCTGTCTGATTTAGAGAGTGATCCTGTCGCTAAAATTACCCTGATAAGAGGTGGTGCAACAAAAGAAATATTCTATAATGCCGGGCAGCCCGACAAGGCGCAAGGTCATGAAGAGGAACCAGGGGAGATGAGAGAAGTAAAATCAGAGGATATTGAAGCGGAAAAAATTGAAAATGCCGATGAAAAGAATAAAGGAGAGGAATCATAATGTGTTCTGTTAGAAAATGGGTGATGACGGGCATCCTTTTGTATATCGTCTGTGCTGGTTTTCTCTTTGCTTCCGATGCCGTTGCGGCTGAGCCGGTTACCCCGGGTGTGAATCCGGCTGAAGGGGATTCTTCTTTTGTGTCCATTGATTTCAACAATGTGGATATTAACGTGTTCATTAAATTCATGAGCAAATTGACAGGCAAAAATTTTGTGGTGGATAGCAGGGTAAGGGGGAATGTGACCATCATTTCCCCGACAAAAATATCGGTAAAAGATGCCTACCGGGTTTTTGAATCCGTGCTTGAAATAAACGGTTTTTCAGCCGTTGAGTCTGGTTCGGTCATCAAAATTGTTCCCGCTCCCATTGCAAAAGGCGATAATCTCGATACCCGGCTGGTGACGGAAACTGATGATGAAATCATTGATGACCGGGTTGTGACCCGGCTCATTCCCCTGAAATATGCAAAATCAGACGAGCTGAAAAATTTGTTTTCACCTCTGGTTCCCAAAGGCAGCATTGTCCTTTCCTATCGTGATACCAATATGCTGATTATAACGGCAACCCTTTCAAGCATTGACCGGCTTCTAAAAGTTGTTGAAAGGATAGACGTTGAAAGTGTTGGAAAGCAGATATCCGTGCTACCTTTAAAAAATGCGGATGCTAAAAAACTGGTTCAGAGTCTTTCCACCATTTTCAGCGCCAAGGCAAAAGATATCAAGGCAAAACAAAGCACGGAGCTGGATGTAAATTTTGTGGCCGACGAAAGAACCAATTCCGTCATTTTTCTTGCCGGCATACAGGAAACAAATCAGGTCAAGGAACTGATTGAAATACTGGACCAGGAAGTCCCAAAGGGAGATGAAAAAATACGGGTGTATTATCTTGAGCATGCATCGGCTGAAAGCCTAGTGAAGGTATTGCTGGAAATCCCCACCGACAAGCAGGATCAGGCTGCCCAGGGAGGCCAGAAAAAAGCCCCCATCCTGTCTGAAAAAGTGAAAATCATGGCCGACAAGGCTACCAACAGCCTCATCATCATGGCCGACAAAGAGGATTACCCGGTGCTGGAAGAGGTTATCGGTAAACTTGATATCCCGAGGGCCATGGTATATATCGAATGTCTCATCATGGAAGTCAACACGACCCGGGGTTTGAATATCGGGACCGAATGGAAGGCGTCCCAGGGATATGACGATGACAGCCGGGTGGTTTTCGGCGGTTTTGGCGGTACGGGCACGACTTCCGGATATTCCAACCTGACGGGGGCTTCAACAGCCGGAACTTCCGGATACGCCACCTTACCCACAGGATTCTCTGTCGGTGTACTGGGAAAGTCGTTCAGTATTGGGGGAGTGACCTTCCCTGATATCCAGGCCATTGTTCAGGCCTTTCAAAACGATAAGGATGTCCATATCCTTTCGACGCCCCAGATATTGACCACGGAAAATGAGGAAGCCTCAATTATCGTGGGCAAGAATGTTCCCTTTCAGACCCGGTCTGCGGCCGATGCCGGGACGGCCACTTATAGCTCCTTTGAATACAAGGATGTGGGTATCACCCTGAAAATAACTCCCCAGATCAGCAAGGACAAGCTGGTCCGGTTGAATGTCTCCCAGGAATTGACCAAACTCGATTCTTCGGCCGGCCAGGCCGCCCAGGACGACAGACCCACCACCTTCAAACGCCAGATAGAGACCACCATTATTGTGGAAGATGCCAACAGTGTGGTTATCGGCGGCCTGATCGATGAAAGTCTGACAAAAACCGAATATAAGACCCCTTGTCTCGGTGATGTGCCTGCACTGGGCTGGGCTTTTAAAAGCGTATCAAAAGGTGAGGATAAAACCAATCTCTATGTTTTTCTGACGCCCAGAGTTGTAAAGAATCCCCTGGAATTAGACAAAATTTACCATGAAAAAGCCAAGGATATCGAATCCATAAAAAACGGAGAGGTTCTTTTATACAACAAGCTGATACAAAAAAAAGACGAAGATATCCAAGATGAATCCAAAAAGGATGAGTAAATAAAGCAAAAAGCATGATTGACACGCTGATAAATCTCCTGGGAAAAAAGACGGCTCTTTCAAAGGAAAGCCTGGAAAAGATGCGGGCGGCTTGCCTGAAAGACCGTTCAAGGCTCATGGACGCGCTTGTGGAAACCAAGCTGGTACAGGAAAATGAGGTCCTTGAAGCCCTAAGCCTGGTTTATGACATTCCTTTTGCTGGGAGCCTGACCGTTGAAACGGCAAAAGACGGCTGGACAGCAAAAATTTCAAGGCAGTTTTTAAAAAAATGCAATGTCGTCCCTCTTGTCAGAGAAAATGAAGCAACCTGCATTGCCCTGAATGATCCCTCGGATTTGAGTTTTGTTGATGATATTGCCTCTCTTTTGAATCTGGATGCCTATTTCCTGGTCCTTGCGCCCAGAAGCCAGATCCAGTCCGCCGTCAATACCCTCTATGACCGGTCCGGAGAAAGCGCCCAACAGCTTGTTGACGACATGGAAGACAATGGGTTTACCATTATTGATAATTTCGAACGGACGGCGGATCTTCTGGATGATACCAGTGACGCCCCGGTCATCCGGCTGGTGAATCATATGATTTCCCAGGCTGTCAAGGCCGGGGCCAGCGATATCCATATTGAGCCCTTCCAGGATGTCCTGAAGGTCAGGTACCGGATCGACGGGATCTTATATGAAATGCTGACCCCTCCCAAGGGCGTCCAGGCCTCCTTGATATCCAGGATCAAGGTCATGGCCAAGATGAATATTGCGGAAAAAAGAGTGCCCCAGGATGGACGGGCCCAGGTCAGAATCGGTGATCAGGAGATTGATATCCGTATTTCAACGGTTCCCACTTCCCATGGGGAACGCCTGGTCATGAGGCTTTTGAACAAATCCGGATATTTTCTTGAATTCTCGGAGTTTGGCCTTTCCGATGAGAATTACCGGATCATTCATAAGATTATCCGCCAGAACAACGGGATTGTTCTCGTGACGGGCCCAACCGGAAGCGGAAAAACCACCACCCTTTATGCGGCCCTGTCGGAAATCAATTCCCCGGATAAAAACATTATCACCATTGAAGACCCGGTGGAATATAATCTCAAGGGAATCGGCCAGATCCAGGTCAATGCAAAGACCGGGGTGACCTTTGCCAAGGGCCTTAGGTCCATTGTCCGCCAGGACCCGGATATCGTTCTGATCGGGGAAATAAGGGATCTGGAAACGGCGGAGATCGCTATTCAGTCAGCCCTGACCGGCCATCTGGTCTTTTCCACCCTGCATACCAATGACTCGGCAGGGGCCGTCACCCGGCTGGTGGACCTGGGTGTGGAGCCTTACCTGATTTCCTCTTCCGTGAATTCAGTGGTGGCCCAGCGCCTGGTCCGGATTCTCTGCAATGACTGCAAGGAAGGGTACCAGTTGGATGAATCCCATCTTAAGGCCTTGAACGGATCAGGTGAAAAATTTCTCGGAGAATATGTCTATAAGCCCAAAGGGTGTCCCAGATGTTTTAATACCGGGTATTCCGGCCGCCAGGCCATTTTTGAAATCATGCTCATGGATGATACCCTTAAAGGTCTCGTCTTGCAGACCTCAGACGCCAATCAGATCAAAGCGGCCGCCCTCAGGGCCGGTATGGTCACCCTTCGCCGGGACGGCATGATAAAGGTGCTCAAAGGCATTACATCCATTGACGAGGTGCTCCGTGTCACTCAGGAATAAGGCGGGTTTCATGATTCTTTTTACGGTTCTGTGCGGGCTTTACCGGATTGTCCCGGCCCAGGCACAAAATTCAGTCCTCGGGTTTTATCAGGAATATATATCCCCGGTGGACGGCAACCGTTGTCCCATGCACCCGTCCTGCTCCGCCTATGCAAACGAGGCCTTTGAAAAACACGGCCTTCTCATGGGCTGGATCATGACCTGCGACAGGCTTGTCCGCTGCGGAAGGGACGAAATAAAGCTCTCTCCCGCCATTATCCTGGACAGCCGGGAATATACCTATGATCCTGTTGCCGCCAATGACTTCTGGTGGTTTGA
>JAABTB010000136.1 GCA_011390085.1 Desulfobacula sp. | reverse complement strand
AAGGGTTTCAACATTGTTTGAAAAGATGAAGGCAAAGGAAATCAGGGTATAGGACAAAAGCCCCAACACGATAAAGGGCTTTCGGCCTTTTTGATCGGAGAGCCGGCCGAAAAAGGGCAGAAGGATTGTCCTGGATATGGAAAAAGACCCGAAAATCATTCCCACATAAAGACCGGTTGCCCCGAGATCATGGGCATAGACGGGCAGAAGCGGCACCACGATCCCAACGCCCGTGACGGTTGTGAAAATGGCAAAGAACAGGGTGATAAAAACGCTTTTATGATCCGATGGGATAAGGCCTTTCCCGTTTCTCACCAGTCTTTGTACCAGCACGGAAAAAGGCTCTTTTATGGAAAAAAAATCCATCCTTTCACCCCTTCTCCGGCCCTAGGACATACATTCCCGGATCTGGTCGATGAACCGGCTCCGGGTTGCAAATTCCCCTTTCCGGTAATTGGCATGGGTGAGGTATAAAAACCGTTCCGCCCGGGTCATGGCTACATACATGAGCCGCCGTTCCTCAAAAAGGGCGGGATCACCGGCATCAATGGACCGCCAGTGGGGAAAAAGCCGTTCTTCACACCCCACAATAAAAACCGTGTCAAATTCCAGGCCCTTGGCCGAATGAATGGTCAGAAGGGAAACACCGGAGGATTCATCTTCATCTTCTTTATCTTCCCGGATCAGGGCTGCTTCCTCAAGATATTCCAGGAGGGTTTCCTTGGCCCTTGCCGTATACATCAACTGTTCGATATTTTCCTTTTTGGAAATATATTCTTCAGATGTTTTTGTCTTTTTCTCCAGATAGGCCAGATACCCGGTTTTTTCCAGGACCGTGTCCATGGCCTGGGCCGGCGGCAGGGAAGCGATTTCACCCAGGAGTTCAAGAAGGGCGGAAAGGCCCTCATGGATTTTCTTGCTCAGGACCCGGTCCTGAACCATGATCCTTGCCGCATCCTGAAGACTGACCCCCTGGGATCTCATATCGGCCATCTTTTTGACCAGGGCAGGCCCGATTCCCCTTTTCGGCGTATTCAGGACCCGTTCAAAGGAAACATCATCCTGGGGAAAAAAGGCCGCACCCAGATAGGAATTGATGTCCAGGATTTCCATTCTTTCGAAAAACCCCTGGGAGCCTTTCAAACTGTAGGGAATCCTATAGGCCCGAAAAATTCTTTCAAAGGGCAGGGAGCAGAATTTGGTCCTATAGACCACGGCCATTTTATCATAGGCAATGCCCACGCCCTGGCGGTTCAGCCCCTTGATCCGCCGGGCCACCCATTCGGCTTCATGGGAATCCGACAGAAAATCATAGATCTCCACCACCCCGCCTTTTTTCCGGGAAAAGCATTTTTTGTCCATTTTGTCCGGGTTATAATCAATAAGATCATTGGCCGCCTGGACAATCTCGTCCGCAGACCTGTAATTCTCCTCCAGCCGAAAAATTTTGGCATCTTTATATTTTTCGGAAAACCCCAGGAAATGATTTACATTGGAGCCCCGGAATCCGTACACGGCCTGCCAGTCATCCCCCACGCAGAACAGGTTCCGGTGGCTGCCCAGAAGAAGGCCCGTCAGATCATCCTGGAGATTATTGGTGTCCTGGTATTCATCCACCAGGATATAGGAAAAATAATTTTGATAAAATTCCCGGACATCCTTACGGTCCCGCAGAAGATCCCTGGTTTTCAGAAGGATATTGTCAAAGTACACCCCGTTCATTTCCTTCAGGCGCTCTTCATACTGGGCAAAGAGATCCTTCATATGGATGGAAAACATAGAGGTCCGGGTGTCAAGGTATTTCCCCGGATTGCCGGAATTTTTGGCCCTGGAAATGGTGGACAGAATCCGGGGGCCCTGTTTTTTCTCGATATTGTTTTTAATGCAGATTTCCGTTGCCAGTTTTTCCTGCTGATAAACGGAAAGCACCTGCAAGGGAGGGACATATTTTAATCGCCCGCAATGCTGTTTGAGGATCATGAGACAGGCGGAATGATAGGTTCTCACCCATTGAAAAGAACGATAATCCAGGCCGGTCATTTTCATGAGCCGGGATTTCATCTCGTCGGCCGCCTTGTTGGTAAAGGTAATGGCCAATATTCGTTTGGGGTCAAGCCCCTGGTTCACCAGGTGTGAAAATTTGGCCGTAAGGGTCCGGGTCTTGCCGGAACCGGCCCCCGCAACCACCAGGGCAGGGGTACCCGTATGATGGACAGCTTCTTTCTGCTGTGAGGATAACTCCATAAATGATATAACGATAAGACTTCATGGCAGGGCATGGAAAATCTTATTTTGTCTCCTTGATAATTGCGTTTAAAGCGGATTCGATTTCATTCCGGATTTCAGCCAGCCTTTCTTCAGTCAGGGCCTCAAAGCGGAGAACCAGGGCAGGCTGGGTATTGGAAGCCCGGACCAGCCCCCACCCGTCTTCGTAAACCGCCCTTAACCCGTCAATATCAATAACTTCCATTTTGGCCTTGAATTCTTTTACAATCTTGGCCACCACCTTAAATTTGATATTATCCGCGCAGTCCACCCGGAGTTCCGGCGTCGTAAAGGTTTTGGGAAGGTCCCCGATGAGCTCGTCTACCCCCAGGCCCGTATCGGCCATGATCTCCAGCAGGCGGCAGGTGGCATAGAGGGCGTCGTCAAATCCGAGATACCGGTCCTTGAAAAACATATGCCCGCTCATTTCCCCGGCCAGGGCTGCGTTTTCCTCTTTCATCTTTTTCTTGATCAAAGAATGCCCGGTCCGCCACATGATGGCCTTTCCCCCGTGTTTCCGGATATCGTCGTACATGACCATGGAACATTTGACTTCCGAGATGAAGGTGGCTCCGGGATTCCGCTGGAGGATTTCCCTGGCATAGATCACCATGAGCTGATCCCCATAGATGACATTGCCGTTTTTATCCACAACGCCTATCCTGTCGGCATCTCCATCGTATCCTACCCCCAGGTCAAGGCTTTTTTCCCTGACCAGGCGGATGAGATCCAGAAGATTTTTTTTCTGGGTGGGGTCTGCTTCATGGTTGGGAAAGGTCCCGTCCAGGTCACAATAGATGTCATGGACTTCACAGCCCAGTTGTTTTAAAACCGGAAGGGCTGTGATGCCTCCGGTGCCGTTGCCGGCATCGATCCCGATCCGGAGGGGGTGATTGATCTTGATGTTTTGAACCAGAAATTCCTTATAGGGGGTGATGACGTCCTTTTGAATCAACCGTCCCTGACCCTCTACAAAATCCTTGGCTTCAATCAGCAGGCGGATGTCTTGAAGCCCTTGGCTGTGGATGGAGTCTTCGCCGCTCATGAGTTTGAATCCGTTATATTCCGGCGGATTATGGCTGGCCGTCACCATGGCGCCGCCCTCCAGGTTCAAATGCTGGATGGAAAAATAAAGCACAGGCGTGGGACAGACCCCGATATCAACGACATCACAGCCCGTGGACAAAATACCGCTGATAAAATGCGCGGAAAAGTTTTCCGATGTCAGGCGGCAGTCCCTTCCAACGGATACGGTTTTCTTACTCTGCCTCTGTAAAAGAGTGCCAAAGGCCCTGCCGATGCTCTTTGCATCCTCTTCCAAAATATCCTTGCCTGCAATTCCCCTGATATCATATTCTCTGAATATTCCAGGATTCATACGCCCTCCCTTAGATGACGGTTGATAAAATTGCCAGTACCCCGACCAGCCAGCAATAGGGGGCAAAGAGATGGAATCTGCCCGAATGAACCAACCGTAATAATATTTTCAATGCGATCAGGCCGGTGATAAATGCTGCAATTGTACCATAAATGGTCACAAGGTCAATGGAAAGACCTTGCTCCATAATATCTTTCAAACCCAGAACCTCCGCCCCCATAACGGCCGGGACGGACAGAAGAAAAGAAAACCGGGCCGCCGTACCCCGGTCAAGACCGGCCATCATACCGGCGGCGATGGTGGCCCCTGCTCTTGATATACCGGGCATGACGGCAAGGCCCTGAACCGTTCCGATAAAAACCGCTTTTTTAATGCCGAACCCGGTCCCTATGGGTTCGGCCGTATAATAGGTCCGGGAAACCCAGAGAAGGATTCCGGTCAGGATGAGCATGAAACCCACCAGAAATGCCGAGGAAAACAAAACCGCCTCAAACTCTTTCAGAAAAAGCCCGATCATTGCCGTCGGAACCGAGCCGATCAGAATCAGACCCGCCATCCTGAGATGGAGGTCCTCATGGAACAGGTGTTTGACGGGTTTTCCGGATATTGCCTTCAGAAGAAATCCAAGCACCGAGGCCAGGATGGATCGGATATCGGAAAAATAAACCACCAGGATGGCCAGAAGGGTTCCCACATGAAGGCTGATATTAAACATCAACTGAGATTCGGTGATACCGAAAAAAATCTGACCCAGGACCAGATGCCCTGAACTGCTGACGGGCAAAAACTCGGTCAGTCCCTGTAAGATACCCAGAACAATCCCCTGATACATTTCCATATCTTAAACGCTTTCCTTCATATTCAGTATTGGCCGATAATCAGCACCCGTATATAATTCCCCGGCTTAAATTGCAAGATATTAAAAAACCCTATACCATCAAAAAACCGGCTCATGCCATCAAAGAAGAACTTGCCGAACCTAAAAAAATAAAGAGAAGCATTGATTTTCAAGGCGGTTTTATATATAAGAAAAAGCAATATCCATTATCAAGCGATATTTGTATACAAAGAAACCATAGGAACCATAATTGACAACCCTTTAGAAGGAGAAAAAAATGAAATTTTTTAGTAAAATGGTATTGCTGTTAGCCGCCTTCCTTTTTCTGTTCGGCTGCGCTGCACAACAGATGAATAACATCCCCCCGTTTCAAGCAACAAAATTCGACGGCAGCCTTTATGCCTCAAAAGTTGATAATTTCATGATCGTCTTTGATGCATCAAGCTCCATGAATCAAAAATATAATGGAACCCAAAAATTTGATATTGCCCAGGCCCTTGTCCAGAGAATGAATCAGACCATCCCTGAGCTGGGACAGACCGCCGGGTTAAGATCCTTTGGCCATTCTCCAGCAGTGTCAGGCAAGCCCACCGAGCTTTTTTATGGGATGGAAAAATTTTCTTCCAACAATTTGGCGGGAAATTTTAAAAAAGTTAAAGAGGCAGGTGGAACCAGCCCGCTCTTCAGCGCTCTCAGCGCCACGGGAACGGACCTGAAAGGCCTTTCCGGAAAAATGAATGCCGTTATCATTATCAGTGACGGTCTTGAAAACAGCGGAGACGCCATTGCTGCCGCAAAAGCATTAAAAGCCCTTTACGGCGACACCATCTGCTTTTACCCCATCCTTGTGGGGGGATCCCCCGAAGGCGAAGCCCTTTTCAAAGAGATTGCAGAAATCGGTGGGTGCGGATTTGCCTCAAAAGCGGATGAACTCTTGACCAGTGCCGGAATGGCAGCCTTTGTCGAAAAAGTCTTCCTGACCAAAAAACCCGCACCTGCACCTGCACCGACTGTAAAGCAGAGAGTCGATACCGATGGCGACGGTGTATACGATGAAGACGACAAATGCCCAGGAACCCCCAAGGGCGCCAGAGTCAATGCCCAGGGATGTTGGATCCTGAGCCATGTTCTCTTTGACTTTGACAAGGCTGAAATCAAACCCATGGCTTATCCTCTATTGGACGAAGTGGTTGCGATTTTTGGAAAGAACCCCGGCATGAAGGTGGATCTCCAGGGGCATTGCGACAATGTCGGAACCCCGGAATACAATCTGGGACTTTCTTTGAGACGCGCCGATGCGATTAAAAAATACCTGGTATCAAAAGGCGTTGCGGAAAACAGATTGACCACCCAGGGCTTTGGATTCAGCAAGCCGGTGGGACCCAATACAACAAAAGAAGAACGGTCATTGAACAGAAGGGTTGAACTTCACCCCATGAATTAAGATTTAAATTTATATCAGACACCACCGGGGAACGATATCCGTTCCCCGGTTATATAATAGGCCGCCGGGAAAATTCATTTTTCCGGCGGCCTTATCCTTTTTGAAACTCCGTCGTGAATTCGTCAGGACTGGTAGATGACACGGCCCGTATTGCCTGTATCATATCCGCCCAGCGCCGTGACCTTTTCCTTGAAATCCCGGGATTGGATGGTATCCAGCAGGATCTGGATTTTCCGCGTCGAATAGAACCGGTCCGGGATAACGAGGTCATATTCTTCGGTGACCACCGGGATAAAATCAAGATCCAAAGCCCGGGCGGCTGCCATAATACCGAGGCCTGCATCGGCCCTCCCCGAAAGAACCGCAACGGCGACAGACATATGGGTATATTCGTCAGTGCCGTATCCTTTAATCTCTGTGGGAGATATCTGAAGGGCCTTCAGCTTGTAATCCAGCAATATCCGCGTGCCTGATCCGGGCTGGCGGTTAATGAAGGAAAGGCCCTTGGTTTTCAGATCCTCAATGCCCGTGATCCGCTTCGGGTTTCCCTTGGGAACAATGAGCCCCTGATCCCTCATGACCAGATTGATC
>JAABTB010000135.1 GCA_011390085.1 Desulfobacula sp. | reverse complement strand
TAATCGTATCGATGAGGGGATCCACAAGTTCTTCAAGATCGTCCGGGTTCCCGGTCATGACCCAGTTGGTCACCAGATGCTCAATGGTTCCGAGGATCATGGAGCGGATGAGATAGGGATGGGTGTCTTCCTTGAATTCTTTGGCTTCGATCCCCTGTTCGATCACCGCGGTGATCTGCCTGATGCCGGCCTTGATGGTCAGGTGTCCTTCGGTGTCGAGAAATTTTTTATTGTGCTTCAGGTACAGCATGAGGACTGATGCAAAATCAGGGTTTTTCTGGTAGGAATCCATGAACAGAAACACAATGGCCCTCAGTTTGTTGCCGGCCCCCCGGATGAGTTTCAGATGAAAGGCCATGGTATCAAAAAGACTTTGGGAGGAGTCGGTGGGAATTGAAAATAAAAGTCCCTCTTTGGTGGAAAAATATTCATAAATCGATGCTTCCGAAATCTTGGCCTCCTTGGCGATTTCCGATATGGTGGTTTCATTGAAACCCCTTTGGGCAAAGACTTTTGTTGCGATATCAATGATCTGTCGTTTTCTGAGTTCTGTTTTATTCTGTGGCATTGGAAAGCCTTTCTCTATTTATTTTATATGCTGAATTTATAATTAATTAGAGTACGGCTTTTATTTTGTCAATAAAATAATTGTTAAACTTTATGAAAATAACAATTATAATTATAGGATAGGGTTTTAACATTTAATTACAGCATGTTTAGATATGGAGTGAATCTCATAAAAAATCATTCTGATGATGAAATTAATCATGCTGTGTGGTTCTGTTTCTACCACTGGTTTTTGATTGGTAAAGGGCTTTATCTGCCCTGGATATAAGAATTTCCTGTCTGTCGGTGTGTTGGGGGATATGAGTGGCTGTTCCAAGACTGATGGTTGTCCGGATGCTCTTGCCTTCATATTCCAGACAGAAACCCTGCACCATCACCCGAAGCGTTTCCGCCAGCTCGCGGACCTGTTGAGAAGACTGATCTCCCAGGAGGATAATAAACTCTTCCCCGCCAAAACGGGCCGTGATATCTATATCGCGTTTAAACAGCCGCCTGATTATGATTGCCATGGCCTTGAGGTATTCATCGCCGGCCAGGTGCCCATATTGATCATTGACCCTTTTGAAATGATCAATATCAATGAGAATCAAGGATATCGGCGTTTGGTTTCTGACGGCCCGGCTCCATTCAAACATAAACGCCTCATCAAAATATCGCCGGTTGTAGAGCCCGGTCAGGCCGTCCACCCGGCTTATCTTTTCCACGTCCTTTGATTTTTCTTCCAGCAGATACTCATTTTCAAGGGCATCCCAGTATTCCCTGTTCCCCCGGTAGGCCATCAGACACAGATATATCAAATAGATAGACATGGACAGGGCAAGGGGAGTATCGACATGATGGAAGACCATGGCTGAAATGGGCGTTGCCAGCATCAGGAAGCTGAACAGGATCGACAGGCGCAGCTCAGGAATATAGGCCACGGCACCCCCGGAACAAAGGCCCATGGTGCATATCACCACGAGCATCTTTGTATCGGACTCCCCATCCTGGATCATGAATGCAGCACACCCCAAGCCCCAGATCAGCGCCGTCAATGCAATGCTTAAAAGAAACAGGATTGTATTGAGCTTGCGAAATTTAGGCGGGATTCTTTGGTATACCGCAAGATGAAGGAGCCTCAACAGACAGATACCGATCACAAAAAATAAAAATGTGCCGGAAAATTCAGGATGGCGTTCATAATAGCGGTGGGAGAATAAAATAATCCACATGACAATGAAATAAAATCCAATGCCGATGGTGGACCTTTTCTTCAGGTCCAGGGTCACCCTTGGGTTCAGCCTGTATTTTTTAAAATCCAATCCTACTCCTGGCGCATGGTCTGTTTGGCGATGAGACCGAATGGATTGCCGGAAACGGCAATCTCATTTCTTTAACCGCAGTTCCAGTGAGAAGGGTTCAGGTCGTCCCCATGTGCTTCAGGATGTCCTTGACCGCATCGCCCGAGGCCAGCTTTCCAAAATGCTTCATCACCGGTCCCACGGCCTGCATGGGGCTCTTGAAAGTTGAGAAGTCGATATTGTCCCTGATCCACTGCTCGATCTCCTCCGGGGTGGCCGATTTCGGCAGATAGCGATGCAGAAGTTCCAGGTAATCCGAGGTGGTCTCTTTTTTAAACTCCAGCACGGTTTTTTCCGATTTAATGAACTGGCGGATAATGTCCATCAGGTCTTCATCTGTAATCTCTTCGGGCTTTTTGACCCTTGTGGTCTTTTTCCCGCTCTCCAGGGTAATGGCCACCGTAAGGCTGGGGAAGGCCCCCATGATGAGCCGCATGGTGTCCCGGACCGCATTGTCTTTATGAAGCATGGCCTGCTTCATGTCCTGCCGGATCTTGTCGTAGAGGGAAATCCCCAGGGACGGGTCCCAGCCGTATTCGCTTTTCATATCTGACATATTGATGCTCTCCTGTTTTGTAGGCACTATAGACGACAAAGAAGGATGGATGCAAGACTAATGTTGAATGCCGATATTCTCCAGGAAACGCCTTCGTTTCAACCGGGCCAGGGTGGTATCCTCTTCCACAAGATAGAAAACCCCCTTGTTTTTTTCATCAAAACATTGATAAAGGCCGGTATAGCCCTCAAGGCCGGTGACATCGCAGACCCTTTCCACATCGTCATTAAATCTGCGGCACACCTGGGGCCAGTCCTCTTGTTGGGCGCCTGCCTTAATCCTGATTTCCCGTGGATCGTTTTGAAATTCCGCCTGGATCGATTTCATGTTTCGCCTCCAGATATCGTTAAATTATTGATCTTGGCAAATCATATACAATGTTATCCTGCATTGTCCATATAAAAAAGCAGGGATTGCACAATTTCCATTACTTTTTAAGTAAATATGAAAATAGTCATGTATTTTTATTGACATGCAATTTTTCTGTCATACCTTGAGCCTGTCGGAAAAAGAATAACCCATACCCTTATAAAACGGAGGACCATTATGAGTAAAATTATCGGAATCGATCTCGGGACAACCAATTCCTGTGTATCCATACTTGAAAACGACAAACCCATTGTCATCACCAATGCCGAAGGCGGGCGGACCACACCGTCCATCGTGGCCACGACCAAAACCGGGGAACGCCTCATCGGGCAGATCGCCAAACGCCAGGCCGTGACCAATGCGGAAAATACCATCTTCGGGGTCAAACGCCTCATCGGGCGAAACTTTGATTCTCCGGAAGTGCAAAAGGACATCGCCAATCTGCCGTATAAGATCGAAAAAGCGCCCAACGGCGGGGTCAAGATCAAACTGCACAACCATTCCCACAGCCCGGCCGAGATCTCTTCCTTTATCCTGGCCCATCTGAAAAAGACGGCTGAGGATTTTTTGGGGGAAACCGTCACGGATGCCGTCATCACGGTTCCGGCCTATTTTGACGACAGCCAGCGCCAGGCCACCAAGGATGCGGGCAAGATTGCCGGCCTCAATGTGTTGAGGATTATCAACGAACCCACGGCTGCCTCCCTTGCCTACGGTCTGGACAAAAAAAAGGAAGAAAAGATTGCCGTGTTTGACCTGGGCGGCGGCACCTTTGACATCTCCGTCCTTGAAATCGGGGACGGGGTGTTTGAAGTCAAATCCACCAACGGCGATACCCATCTGGGCGGGGAAGATTTTGATCTGCGCATCATGGATTTCCTGGCCGATGAATTTAAAAAAGACCAGGGTATTGATCTGAGACGGGATACCATGGCTTTACAGCGTCTGAAAGAAGCTGCGGAAAAGGCGAAACAGGAACTGTCCGCCTCCATGGAAACCGATATCAACCTGCCTTTTATCACGGCCGATGCAACGGGTCCCAAGCATCTGAACATCAAACTGACCCGGGCAAAACTGGAATCCCTGACGGCAGACCTCATGGCAAGGATTGAAAAACCCTGTGTCACGGCTGTTCAGGATGCCGGAATGAAATTTTCCGATATCGCGCGGGTCCTGCTGGTGGGCGGCATGACAAGGATACCGGCGGTCCAGGATCTGGTGAAAAAGATCTTCGGCCGGGAGCCGGACAAGGGTGTGAACCCGGATGAGGTGGTGGCCCTTGGCGCCGCCATCCAGGGCGGAATCCTGAAAGGCGACTTAAAGGATGTGCTGCTTCTGGATGTCACCCCCCTGTCCCTTGGCATTGAAACCCTGGGCGGGGTCATGACCCGGCTCATTGAAAAAAACACCACCATCCCCACAAGGAAAAGTGAAGTCTTTTCAACGGCCGAGGACAATCAACCGGCCGTGAGCATCCACGTCCTGCAAGGAGAACGGGAAATGGCCGGGGACAACAAGACCCTGGGCCGGTTTGAACTGACCGGTATTGCACCGGCGCCGAGGGGCCTGCCCCAGATCGAGGTGGCCTTTGACATAGACGCCAACGGCATCGTCAATGTGTCGGCCAAGGACAAGGCTACGGACAAGGCCCAGTCCATAAGGATCACGGCGTCATCGGGTCTGTCCAAGTCTGATATTGAGGCCCTGGTCCGGGAGGCCGAACTCCATGCCGATGAAGACAAGCAGAAAAAGGAAGCGGTTACGGCCCGAAATGAGGCCGATGCCCTGATCTACAGGGCTGAAAAAACCGTCAAGGACTCGGGGGCCGGGATGGATCCCGCTTCCATTCATCAGGTGGAAGGCCTGGTCTCTGATCTGAAACAGGCGCTGAAGCAGGATGATTTGACCCGGATGAAAAAGGTGACCGGGGATTTGACCCAGGCCCTTCATGCCTTAAGCCAGGCCATGTCCAATCAAACCGATTCGACCGGCAGTACCGGTCAAACCGGCGGCCGGGGCGGGGCAAAGCCCTCCGATGATGACATCGTGGATGCCGAATTTTCCGAAGTGGCCTAGGCCCTGTGAATCCCTAAAAGAGATGCAGGCGTGATACCCCGCGCCTGCATCTCTTTTTCATTCGGGTATAACCTTTGATGTTTAGAGTTCCATCTCATTGAGCCGCCGCCATAGGGTGGTAACGCTGGTCCCCAGGATTCTGGCGGCCTGGGTTTTGTTCTGGTGGGTATTTTTCAACACCAGCCGGGTATACCTTTTTTCCAGCTCCCGGAATGTGGGCAAATCATGGGAGATGGCGGTCAGAGGATCTTCGGAAGATACGGACAGGGGAAGGTGTTCCGGCAAGATCCGGTCCGGGCCTGCCAGGATGACGGCATATTCAATACAGTTTTTAAGCTCCCGGACATTCCCCGGCCAGGGATAGGTTTCCATCATCCGGACAACCGCCGGTGAAAATCCGGGGTGGCCGGGCTGAATCCGGTCCAGGAAATACCGTGACAGCAGAAGAATATCCTCTTTCCGCTCACACAAGGGGTCCACCGTCAACGGAAATACGGCAAGGCGGTAATATAGATCTTCCCGGAACAGCTTTTCTTTGATCCGCGATTTTAAATCCTGGTTTGTCGCCGCAATGATGCGGGCTTCAAAGGGCACAGGGCCTAAGCCGCCCACGGGCCGGATTTCCTTTTCCTGTAACACCCGTAAAAGCTTGGACTGAAGTTCAAGGGGAAGTTCGCCGATTTCATCCAGGAAAAATGATCCCTTGCCGGTTTCCAGAAGCAGGCCTTTGTGGTTTGAGTCTGCGCCGGTAAAAGCGCCCTTGACATGGCCGAACAGCTCCGACTCCAGAAGGGCGGCCGGAAGGGCCGCGCAGTTGACGGCCCGGAAGGGATGATCGGCCCGGCCTGAATGCCCATGGATATACCGGGCAATCATTTCCTTTCCCGTGCCGCTTTCGCCCTGGATTAAAACCGTTGACCGGGTGGGGGCCACCTTATCGGCCAGAAGCATCAGTCGCTTCATACGGGTGCTTCTGTAGATGATCCCGCTACCCTCAGTGCCCGGATGGATTTTCGCTTCAAGATGCCTGATCTTTTCCTGGTGTGTTGCCAGATCCGTTTGTGTTTTTTTCAGTTTTTCCCGCAGGATTTCCATCTCTTTTTCAAAAGGCTTCAATTCCATCTGGGCCCACAATTCCTGCACCTGTGAAGATGACATGCCCCATTCCGATGCAGAACGTCCGTCAGCAAAACAATGCTCATGTCCCTGGGCCTGGCAAACCACCTCTTTTACCAGCACCTCGCTGCCGAAAACCACACTGGCAAATCCGCTGAGCGCTCCTGTGAAAATATGACAGATTGGCTTTGGGGTAAAATCCAGTTCTATGGATTGCCAGCACCCCACCTCAAATGAAGATTTACAGGTTACGGAAAATCTAAGTGATCGGGTTTCCTGGTCAAAATGATGGATTTCCAGCCTTGCGTCGGCAACCCCTGTCATGCTGCCGATATATCCGGACGCCTCGAGCCATTCCTGCGGAGAGTCAAATTCATAATGGGATGCAATGTTCAGGGCAGCAGTCATGCCGATCCGGTAACCGTACCGGGAAAGAACACCGGCCAGTTGCTCCGGTCCGATGAGGGCCAGCAGTTGCTTCATCAATTGGCT
>JAABTB010000134.1 GCA_011390085.1 Desulfobacula sp. | reverse complement strand
GGGCCTGTGCATGATGATTAATTCACAGGACACCCTTGAGGTGGCTGCCCAGGCAGAAGACGGTCTTTCCGCAGTCAAAACGACACTGGGGTTAACCCCTCCCCCTGACCTGGTCATGATCGATTTGTCCATGCCTAAAATGGACGGCCTGTCAGCCATTAAAGAGATCAAGCGACAGCTGCCGGATATCAAAATTCTCACGCTGACCATCCATGATTCAGATGATTATATCCTGGAATGTTTCAAGGCCGGGGTTTCAGGATACTGCCTGAAAGACAGTTCCCAGGACGAATTGTTAAAAGCGATTTATGTGGTGCTGTCCGGAAAAACCTATATCAGCCCCGGGATCACCGACAAGGTCATGGAAGGATATCTTGAAGGCAAAAAAACACTCAAAAAAGAAACCACCTGGGACACGCTGACCCAAAGGGAGAAAGAGGTGCTCAAACTGGTGGGAGAAGGACACACCAGTAAAGAAGCTGCACAGCTTTTGTGCATCAGCCCCAAGACAGTGGAACGTCACCGGGCAAACATCATGAACAAGCTGGACCTGCACAATGTATCAGAGCTGACAACCTATGCCATTGATAAGGGACTGATTGACCGATAAACCGGTTCTATATAAACGGGTTTGCAATCATTTTCTGAAGCTTTTTTGTAATATTTTTTTCAAAAGGCCGGCCATAATAGTCGTACAGACGATTTTCATACTCAATGTTAACCGGTTGTTCAGGATCAAATTCAGGACTATTCTCAACCTGCTCTTTACTGATATCCAGAAAAAAAGTTGATTTCTCCCAGCTGACTTTTTTTACCCAGTTCAAAGAGAGGATAACCTTTTTTCCCCCCGGCAGCCAGTTCCGGGTATCGACCACCACATATCGCAGAGCCCAGGTTTTATCCTCTAGGATAAAATCCTCCACGTGCCCGATATTTCCATCACTTGCCTCAATATCGTAACCTTTTACTTCCTTATACGAGCGCAGATGATTTTCTTCCCGGTCCTGTTCCTGTATCTCCTCCACTATTTCTTCCTCAGGTTTTAATGCGGATTCTTCAGGGACATGAGTCATCACCGCCGGATATGCTGCATGTCCCCAGAGGCCATCGTCCGCCCAATAATACGGATAATTCAAAACCTGGGCCATTTTTCTTTCATGCTTACGGGAAACCGGCTCATCCTCCAGCAGTGAGGGACATTTTTCAAGCTGCTCCCTGGTGATATCAAGAAAGATACGTTGCGTCTGCCAATCTGTCTTTTGAACCATCACCGGTGAAACAAGAACTTTTTTACCCACAAGCCACCCGCCGGTATCTGCCACCATGTGACGGACTGTCCAGAGTTGGTCATCAAACAGCAGATCCTTACATTTTCCGACATCATTCTCTTTGGCAAACAAGGTATATCCGATAATTTCATCTATGCTTTTTAACATGATCAACCTCCTTATTATTTATAATCGCGATTTTAATTCCAAATCCTACCGGCCTGAAAATCGAGCCCACCTGCGGGATAGAAACAAGGGTTCTTTTACCGGGGGTTCTTTCACCGGTGGATCTTTTAATGGTGTTTTTTCCTTGGGAGGGTACCTTCTTGGCGGCGCCTCATCCGGCGGTTTTTTTTGCGGCGGTTCCTGTATGGGAGGATGTTCTTTGGGTAAATCCCCCGTTGGAATTTCAGGAAGGGACTCTTGAAACCCTGTTTCTATAACTTTTATAACACTCTTTTTATTTGAATCTTGAAACTGCATTTTTTATACCCTCTGTAAAATTTTCCAAGGCACGTGAGCTTCCTTTACCCAATTCTTTCCAGGCCTCTCCGCCTGCCTGGCGGACACTGTTCATCCTCTCCTTTAAAGTGCGATAGTATTCCTCTATCATCTTCCGGTCCTCTTCAAACTCGACTCTGTACTTTTTTTCCAGGTTTTTACTTTTTTCTGTCATATCCTCCACGATGGATTTGAGGGTTTTGACCCGTTGCTCCAACTTTTCGATATAAAGCGTCTTTTCACCTTCAGGCCTGCAGGTATCTACAGAAGAGGATTCAATGCTCATTTTATCCATTAGAGACTGATGATATTTCTGTCTTTCAAAAATTTGGTCGGTTTCTTGGTTTGTCATGGTTTACTCCTCCTGTCTTTTTTATAAAATGAAGAACGGCACATTCAACCGGGAACAATCCCCAAAGAATGCTATTTTGTGCTATTCAGTTTAAAGTATCGGTCAAATTCAATTTCTAAACAATGAGGCTTTTACTGTAGATCTTGTTGAAACAACACTGTAACGTAACGATTAAATCATGTAGGGTGGTGGTAACCCATGAGAGCACCTTTGATATTTAAATACGAATTGAAAAATTAGGGGTAGATATTCAATTGATTTTAAATAAATAAAATGAGGGAAATTCAAATATATTGACGTCCAAAGCGATGTATTTATAAAAAAAGTTCGGCGTACATATTCTTTTCTTCATAGATGGGTAAAAACCCACATTTACTCTTCAGTTCTTATGTCCTTTAATATAAGATAAATAACCGCTTAAATATAAAAAAGGAATTCGTTTTATATGTTATATTCAGGCCATTTTTCATTTGATGAACTCAGGGAAAAAGACAGGGAACGACACGGATATTTTACCTGTGTTGTAAATGCCGGCAGTCCGGAACTTGCTCTGTTGAAATTCAGAGATCGGATCCGGTTGATCAAGGAAGAAATGAAAGGATCACTTTTTGATGATATCAGATCAATCTATGTGGAAGATATCGTAGAAATCTCAGACATTCCAGAAGAAGCTGTTGTAACGAGGTTCCAGTCTTCTGAAGGACCGTATCCCAAATCGGAAAGTTGTGTTCTGCCAACGTCGGATACGATCATTATTAAGGCGTATCAATGGATTCCCGGCATAGAGGCATCCGTGGATATCGGCAGTTTAACAGACAGTGACGGATACAGGACTGCGGTTCCCTTCCTTACGTTTAATGATGAACATTGATCTTTCGATCAAAGCACTTTGTTCAGAGTATGCCGCGCGTTCGAGGCATATGACAACCTCATTCATATCTTTTGTTATGTTTCAATATTGATCGTGTCCCGGGTCGGCTGGTGGGGAAATCCATTGATGGAACCAATATGATTTTTATCCCGTTTAAATGTTGGATCACTTTGAATATAGTTCAAAATTAAATTTTCTGTATTCTTCAGAGTCGCCAGGTGTGTCCGCTCGTACCCATGGGAGCCGTCAACGCCAAATCCTACCAGGGCTGTTCTGATACCGCTTCCAGCTTCTATGGCTGAAGCTGAGTCTGAACGGTAAAATTCAAACAGGTCTTTTTTAAAATCAATATGATTTTCGCGGCATATTTTGGTGAGTTTATTGTTCAGATGATAATCAAACGGACCCGATTGATCCATCATTACAAGGGTTGTTGAATATTCATCCGTATTCTGCCTGGGTGCAGCCATGGCACTGTCAATGACAATCATCTCTGTTATATCGCTGTACAATACATCGGTGGCGCCAATCCCGATTTCTTCACTGATGGTAAAGAGCAGATGACAATCCACGGGCAGAGTGATCTTGTTTAGCTTTATGGTTCTGGCAACTGATAAAAGCATGGCAGCACCGGCTTTATTATCCAGATGCCGTGAATTAATAAAGCCTTTGTCATCAATTTCAGGATTCGGGTCAATCGCTACATAATTACCCGGCTCAAACCCAAGGTTTTCCAGATCTTTTTTTTCAAAACATTTTGCATCAACCCTTAGTTCTATATGATCCCACGATACCGGTTGCGTGTCGATTTCACTGCCGTAGACATGGCCGGACGCTTTCAGGGGAAGAAGGGTTCCACGGTATTTTTCCCTCTCACAAAAAATAGTAACCCTTGCACCTTCCGCAAAACGGCTAGACCATGTCCCGATGGGTCTAACCGCAAGTCTCCCGTTCGGCTTCAGGGTACTCACCATCGCTCCCAGGGTATCCAGGTGAACACAAACAGCACGATCAAGCGTTTCTGATTTTCCGGAAAGAGTAGCCCTTATTGCTCCTCTGCGAGTCACATTATAGGGTATTTCAAGCTGCTCAAGTTCCTTGCACACATGGTGAACAATTTGATCGGTGTATCCGGACGGACTCGGAATTTGAAGCAGGGAAATCAGTTGAGTTTTTAAATAAGATTCATCAATTTTCATGGCAATTCTCTCTTATACCGTTTCAGGAAAAAGAAGATCAATAAAGCGTTGAGCAGTCGGTTGCGGTTCATGGTTGGCAAGGCCGGGGCGTTCATTGGCCTCAATAAAGGCATAGGTGCTCCCTTTGATATCCGGTACCATGAAATCAAGACCGGTCACCGGGATATCAATGGTTTTACTGACCGTTACCGCCGCTTTCTTTAAAACACCGGACAGATCATCCGTCACATCATGTATGGTGCCCCCGGTATGAAGATTGGCCGTCTTCCTGACAATAATGGTTTTGTCTTTTTTCAGTATGGAGTCGTATTCATATCCTTCTTTTTTCAGGCACCTTAAGGTTTCCTCGTCCTCGGGTATTCTGCTCTCACCCCCTGTTGCGGCCATGCGCCTGCGATTGTGTTTCTCTATCAGATCTGCGATGGAATGGCTGCCGGTACCCATGACAGCCGGCGGTTTCCTTATTGCAGCGGCCACAACTCGATGATCAATGACAATAATTCTTAAATCCTTACCCTGAACGTACTCTTCCAAAAGAACATCAGAACAGGTTCTTTTGGCTTTTTTTATGGCATCCGTGAGTTCCTTTTCATCGGAAATATCCACGCTGATACCGGCTCCCTGCTCACCTCTTGCCGGCTTGACCACTACCCGCTCAACCCTGTTCATAAAATCAATGTCGGTTTTGTAATCCGTATGTTTTATCTGTCGTGGAACTGTAATTCCTGCTTTTTGAACTAATCTTCGTGTCAACCGTTTATCATCGCATTTTGTCATGGCAACGGCTGATGTCATTTCAGAAAGGGATTCTCTGCAGGTGACCGACCGGCTTCCAAGGGTTAGCTTGAACAATCCATATTCAGCATCAAGGATATCTATGATAATGCCTCTTTTGCGCGCTTCGTCCACGATTAACCTGGCATAGGGATTCAATGCCGCGGCAGGTTCATCAGCGCGTATATACAATTGCTCATTAATGGAGTTTTTCCTTTTAATGCAAAATGCAGGGATTCTTTTAAAACCCAGTTTTTGATAAAGGCTTATGGCTTGCCTGTTGTCATGCATGACGCTCACATCAACAAACGCACGACCTTTGGTAAAATAGTGGGCAATCAGATGCCGGACAAGGTTAATTCCGATACCGGGAAGTCCCGCCTGGGGATCAACAGCCAGAGACCATAAGCTGGAACCATTTTCCGGGTCATTAAATGCCTCGACATGATCAATGCCGGTTACGATACCGACCACCTGATTTTCAACCCGTCTTTTTGCAATAAAACAGGTTCTCAGTTTGTCTGCATGCTTATCTAAAAGAAATTCAGGTTCAGCCCCTTTCATTCGGCATTTTGAATATATTGTGTTGACCTGATGCGCTTCTTCCTGATTTGAAAGCCGGTTAATGATAAATGATTTACCGGCCTTTTGACGATCATATTGGTAATCATAGTTCCACAACCGGTAGGTGTGTGATGGATCCAGAAACAATTTATCAGGCGCCATGGAAATAAGGACATGGGGGTCAATAACATAAATAGCGATATCTCTGCTGTCATGCCCATGGGAACACATGGCATCAACTATTTGTTCATTTGTTTCAAATGTGTGACCAAACACCAGCCTGCCCCACCCCATCTCAGACAACGAGTTCGGACGCATTTTTTTTGTTACCGGGCTATCAATCCTTTCCCAGTTTCTTAAGGATTGTCCATAGCTTTTTTCGATTCGATGCTTTAATTTATCCATGGATATTCTCCTTATATTTCATTTTGCTGCATCCAGAATTCCAGTAGCGCCACCTGCCATAATTTTGACCCGTTAAGCGGGGTAATGTGAGCTTCAGGAGATTCAAGCAGCACATCAATGTATTTGTTTTGTATTATTTTTCTGGATTTACAAACTTCGCTTTTCAGAATCTTTGTTACAAAATCAAGGTATCTGCCCTGGATATATTTTAAGGCAGGCACAGGGAAATACCCTTTTGGCCTGTCGATCACCTCATTTGGAATGATCTTTCTTGCCGCTTCTTTAAGTATGTATTTGCCCCCGTTTCCAACTTTATATTCAGATGGAATCTTGGCTGCCAGTTCCACCAGTTCATGATCAAGAAACGGGACCCTTGCCTCAAGGCTCCATGCCATGGTCATATTATCCACTCTTTTTACCGGGTCATCTGCTAACATAATGGTTGAATCCATTCTCAATGTTTTTTCCACCGGCGCCGACGCCCCAGGCAATGAAAAGTGTCTTTGAATAAATTGGGTCGTAAAATCTGATTCCTGGTATTTTTCATGGACAATTTCCCTGAATTCATCATGGCTTCTGTCACAGAAAACCGTACGGTAATCTCGAACCGGATTATTGCTTTCCATCATGGGCGGGTACCA
>JAABTB010000133.1 GCA_011390085.1 Desulfobacula sp. | reverse complement strand
CGTGTGCTCTTCCGATCTCCAGACTTCAAAAAGGTGCACTTCAAAATAAATTTCAGCCTGTAAAGACAATAAATAAAAATTCGGGAGAATGAATGAATCTTGTAGAATTGAATAAGATGAAGATCAGTGAGCTGACCAAGCTTGCTAAAGAGTACAAAATACAGGGGATTGGCGGACTCAAGAAGCAGGAATTGATCTTTGCCCTGCTCCAGACCAACATCGAAGAAACCGGCCAGATTTATGGCGAAGGTACTCTTGAAATTCTCCCGGATGGGTTTGGGTTTTTAAGGGCTCCGGGATACAATTATCTTCCCGGACCCGATGATATTTATGTGTCTCCTTCCCAGATCCGACGCTTTAATCTTCGAACAGGAGATACGATTTCCGGCCAGGTCCGGCAGCCCAAGGATTCGGAACGGTATTTTGCCTTGCTGAAGGTGGAAGCGGTGAATTTTAAGAATCCTGAACTGGCGGCCGAAACCATTCTGTTTGATAATCTGATGCCCCTTTACCCGGACCGGAAGATGAACCTTGAGGCTGAGCCGGACAATTATTCCATGCGCGTGATTGATCTGATGTGTCCCATCGGATTCGGCCAGCGCGGGTTGATCGTGTCCCCGCCCAAGGCCGGGAAGACCATGCTCTTGCAGAATATTGCCAACAGCATGATCAAGGCCCACAAAGATATCATCCCCATGATCGTCCTCATCGATGAGCGCCCGGAAGAAGTAACGGACATGATGCGGTCCGTCGATGCAGAAGTGGTCAGCTCAACCTTTGATGAACCTTCCGAGCGCCATGTCCAGGTGGCTGAGATGGTGATTGAAAAGGCCAAAAGAATTGTCGAACAAGGTCATGATGTCGTCATTCTTCTCGATAGTATCACAAGGCTTGCCCGGGCATACAATTCCGTTATGCCGCCATCCGGCAAGATTCTTTCGGGTGGTGTGGACTCCAATGCCCTTGACCGGCCCAAAAGATTTTTCGGGGCTGCCAGAAACATTGAAGAGGGCGGCAGCCTGACCATCATTGCCACGGCCCTGGTGGATACCGGAAGCCGAATGGATGAAGTCATATTCGAAGAATTCAAGGGCACAGGTAATATGGAATTGGTTCTGGACAGAAAGCTGGCCGATAAAAGAATTTTTCCGGCCATTGATATGAATAAATCCGGTACCCGAAAAGAGGAACTGCTCCTGGACCCAATGGTTTTGAACCGGGTATGGATACTAAGAAAACTACTGTCCAGTTTAAATCCTGTCGACAGCATGCAGTTTTTACTTGAAAAAATGCAAGGAACAAAGGATAATGCAGAGTTTCTTAATTTGATGAATTCATAAGCAAAAAGAAATATTGAAGAAATATTAAAGATTGCCGGCAAAGGCAAAGCAAGGAGTTTTAGAAAAATGAAAAAAGATATACATCCGGATTACAAAAAATCAACCGCATCCTGTGCCTGTGGCGCAACATTCGAAATCGGCTCCACAAGAGAGAATATTAAAGTGGAAATTTGTTCCCAATGCCATCCTTTCTTTACAGGAAAACAGAAACTGGTTGACTCTGCCGGAATGATCGACCGTTTCAAGAGGAAATATGCAGGATTTGATGCATCAAAAATGGTTTAAAAGTTTTTACAATCCGGTCGTTAAAAAAGGGGTCTTTTTACAAGAGCCCCTTTTGAGTTTTGGATTATGATAGAGAAATTAAAAGGCATTGAAGAAAGATTTGTCAAAGTCGAGCATCTGTTAAGCGATCCTGCCGTTATTAAAGATCAGAAAAAATACCAGGAATATCTGATCGAACATGGAGAACTGAACAAGATTGTTCCCTTATTCAGGGAATATGAAGGATTGCTGGATGAGCTGAAAGAGGCAAAGGAACTCTTAAGGGATAGTGATCCTGAGATCCGGTCCATGGCCAAGGAAGAGGTTCCGGCACTTGAACGGAAAATTGCAGACCATAAATCAAGAATCAATATTCTTTTAATGCCCAGGGACCCAAGGGATGATAAAAACGTCATCCTTGAAATCCGGGCCGGTACCGGTGGTGAAGAGGCAGGCCTCTTTGCCGGTGACCTGTTCCGGATGTATTCGCGGTATGTTGAATCCAAACACTGGGCCATGGAACTTGTTGAAAAAACCGATTCCAGCTCCGGCGGGTTCAAGGAAATCGTATCCCTGGTAAAAGGAAAAGGGGTTTTCAGCAATTTCAAATATGAAAGCGGAACCCACCGGGTTCAGCGGGTTCCGGAAACCGAGGCCCAGGGCAGGATCCATACCTCGGCCGTTACCGTGGCCGTTCTTCCGGAAGCAGAAGAAATTGATATTGATATTAATCTTGCGGATATACGGGTTGATATCTTCCGATCCTCAGGGCCTGGCGGGCAATCCGTTAACACTACAGATTCAGCGGTCCGGGTGACCCATATCCCCACCGGACTTGTGGCCACCTGCCAGGATGAGAAATCCCAGCATAAAAACAAGGCAAAGGCCCTGAATGTCCTGAGAGCCCGTATCCTGGATGCCAAAATCCGGGAAGAAGACGAGAAAAGAGCCGCCGATAGAAAAGGCCAGGTCGGTTCCGGTGACCGGAGTGGCAGGATCAGGACCTATAATTACCCCCAGGGAAGAATGACGGATCATCGTATCGGCCTTACGCTCTATAAGCTGGACAGCATCATGGAAGGCAATATCCAGGATATTATTGATGAGCTTAAAACCTATTATCAGGCGCAGGCGTTAAAGGAAATTGATTGATCCGACCCTTATGGGGATTCTTTCCCGGACGGAATCCTATTTTAAAGAGCATTCCATTGACAGCCCCCGCCTGACGGCGGAGCTTCTTCTGGCCCACAGCCTTGGCCTGCGGCGCCTTGACCTGTATCTTCAGCACGACCGCCCGCTTCAGCAGAATGAGCTGTCAGATTATAAAACCCTGATCCGGCGAAGGATTCAAAATGAGCCGGTGGCTTATATCATAGGTGAAAAAGGATTTTTTGAATCGGATTTTGAGGTGGCAGGGGAGGTGTTGATCCCCCGGCCGGAAACAGAGATTCTGGTCGAAGAGGCCCTGAAGATATTAAATGCCGGTTCCGGTTCTCCCGGTGCGAAAAGGGTGCTTGAACTCGGGACAGGTTCCGGGGCCATTGTTGTTTCTCTCGCAAAGGCAGCCCCTTGTCATCTGTATATGGCCAATGATATTTCCCTGTCCGCCCTTGGCATTGCAAATAAAAATGCCCGCCGGATAGTCGGAAACCGGATCGGTTTTTTTGCAGGGAATTGGTTTTCGGCATTGAAAGATAGACCAGGGTTTGATCTGATTGTTTCAAATCCGCCCTATATTCCTTTGGCGGATATACGGGGGCTTGCCCCGGAAATAAGGACATATGAACCCCAGATCGCTCTTGACGGAGGTGAAGACGGGCTCTCCTGCTTCAGGGCTATTTTCAGGGAGGCTCACCGGCGCCTTGTTCCAGGCGGGGTTCTCCTTCTTGAAATGGGCTTTGACCAGAAGGAAAGTTTGGAAAATTTGTTAAATTTGCACCCGGAATATGAATCCATTGAATTTATAAAGGACTTGTCCGGGCATAACAGGGTGGCAAAGATTAAAAAATCAATTGATAATACTGAACGGATTTGATATATAAATTAGGATTTTTTTCAGGCAGTAAAAAAACTCACATCCAGGGACTTGGCATCAGGTGCTTTACAAAAGTTGAATGTCAAGGTGGATCTGGATGGTGGAAAAACCATTAACACATTGGAGAACAAATGGCTCACATTACAATCAGAGAACTGTTAGAGGCTGGTGTCCATTTCGGACATCAGACCAAGCGCTGGAACCCAAAGATGAAAAAGTATATCTTTGGTGCAAGAAATGGAATTTATATTATTGATCTGCAACAGACGGTAAAGCTGTTCAAAAAAGCCCATGATTTTGTCAGGGACGTTGCAGCCAATGGACAGGACCTTCTCTTTGTCGGAACGAAAAAACAGGCAGCCGAAGCCATCTATGAAGAGGCAAACCGTGCAGAACAGTTCTATGTTCAGAACAGATGGCTGGGCGGCATGCTGACCAATTTCCAGACCATCAAGAACAATATCACCCGGTATCATTTTTACAATTCCATTGAAAATGACGGAACCCTTGAAAATTATCCAAAAAAAGAGCAGGCAAAGATGCTCAAGGAAAAAGTAAAGCTTGAATTTGCCATCGGCGGTATCAGCAATATGAAAAAACTGCCTGGGGCGATTTTTATTATTGATCCCAAAAATGAAGCCATTGCCGTTAAAGAGGGCAAGCGGCTGGGGATACCCATCATTGCCGTTGTGGACACAAACTGTGATCCCGATGATATTGATTATGTCATTCCTGGAAACGATGATGCCATCAGATCCATCCGTCTTTTTACATCCCGAATTGCCGATGCCTACCTTGAGGGAAGAGCTGCCTATGATGAGAAAATCAGGGCCAGTGCAGACAAGGCCGGTCCGGAAGGCGATAAGGATTTTGAGGGTGAAAAACTATCCATTGAACTCGTTTCCGATGGTACGGATGGTCCTGTTATCGAAAAAATTAAAAGAAGGACAACTTCCGTAGAAGATACATTCGAAGAAGATATGGACGAAGATAAGGAGTAATAAAAATGGTGCAAATTTCCGCAGAGATGGTTAAAGAACTTCGCGAGGCAACAGGCTCCGGCATTATGGATTGCAAAAGGGTCCTTGCCGAGGCTGAAGGTGATTTTGATAAGGCGGTAGACCTCTTAAGAAAAAAGGGACTTGCCAAGGCAGCCAAAAGAGCCGGCCGTTCCACGTCCGAAGGCATGATCTGTTCTTATATCCACACCGGCGCCAAACTGGGCGTCCTGGTTGAAGTCAACTGTGAATCTGATTTTGTGGCAAAAACCGAAGATTTTCAGACGTTTGCAAAAAACATTGCCATGCACATCGCTGCAGCCAATCCGGCAGGCCTGAACCCTGAAGATGTGGATCCGAAAATCATCGAAAAGGAAAGGGAAATCTACCGGGCACAGATGCTTGAAGAAGGCAAACCCGCCAACATCATTGATAAGATTGTAGACGGAAAAGTCGAAAAATTTTACAAGGATGTCTGCCTGATGAGCCAGCAGTATGTAAAAGATCCCCAGAAAACCATTACCGAAGTTTTGAAGGAAACCATCAGCAAGATCGGTGAGAATATCCAGATCAAGAGATTTGTACGTTTCAAGATAGGAGAATAGATTCTTGAACAAAGAGCCTGTGTTTAAAAGGATTTTGATCAAATTGAGCGGAGAAGCCCTGATGGGAAATCAGGGCTTTGGCATCAGCCCTGAAATGATTCAATATGTTGCAGAGGAAATTGCCAAGGTATTCCGCCTGAAGATAGAGATTGCCATTGTGGTCGGCGGCGGTAATATTTTCAGGGGAGTTGCCGGAAGTTCCGCCGGCATGGACCGGTCATCCGCCGATAATATGGGGATGCTGGCAACGGTGATCAACAGCCTGGCTCTTTGTGACGCCCTTGAAAAGCGGGATGTTCCCACCCGGGTCCAGTCGGCCATCCGGATGGAACAGATCGCAGAACCCTTTATCCGCAGAAAAGCCATCCGGCACCTTGAAAAGGGCCGGGTGGTCATATTTGCGGCAGGAACGGGAAATCCTTATTTTACAACGGACACGGCGGCCGTTCTGAGGGCCCATGAAATAAAGGCTGAAATCCTGTTTAAAGCCACCCAGGTGGATGGTGTGTATGATAAAGATCCGGTGGTTCACGATGATGCCGTCATGTTCGATGAAATTTCCTATATGCGGATCATTGAGAAACAACTCCATGTCATGGACATGACGGCCATTTCCCTTGCCATGGAGCAAGACCTGCCGCTTCAGGTGTTTGATCTTCACAAAACGGACAATATCTATAAAGCCGTCATGGGACTGGAGAAAATCGGTACTCGGATTTATAACAAATAGGTAACCGTTCATTTGAGGATATATTGTTATGATTAATGAAGTACTTGAGGAAAATCAGGATCGGATGATCAAGTCTGAAAAGGCTTTTGAAAAGGAATTGTCAAAGGTCCGCACCGGCAGGGCGTCCCAGACCATGCTGGACGGGGTGAGAGTGGATTATTACGGCACGTCCACACCTTTGCCCCAGATGGCCACCGTATCCATTCCGGAGAGCCGGATGATCACGGTGAAACCCTGGGATATCAGCGTCATCAATGAGGTGGAAAGGGCTATTTTAAAGGCCAATCTTGGGCTTACCCCTTCCAATGACGGAAAAATAATCCGAATCTCCATCCCTCCCCTGACCGAAGAACGAAGAAAAGAGATTGCAAAAAGCGCAGGGAAGATCTGCGAAGAATATAAGGTCGCCATCCGGAATATCCGGAGAGATTCCAACGAAATGATCAAAGACCTTCAAAAGGAAGGTGATATTTCCGAGGATGAAAGCTTCAAGGCACAGAAACAGATCCAGGAAACCACGGATCAGCATATCAAACGATTAGACGAGATTTTTGCAAAAAAAGAAAAGGAAATCCTTGAAGTCTAATCTGATACAGGAAGCGTCTGCTGATCTGAATACGCTTCCTG
>JAABTB010000132.1 GCA_011390085.1 Desulfobacula sp. | reverse complement strand
GGGGGAGGATTTTCAGCCCTGGCCGGCGCCCATCTGTCCATTTCCTATTCAAAATCCTGGATAGAGGGGATGACGGCCGGCCGGGGATGGATTGCCATCGCCCTGACCATTTTTGCCCTGTGGAATCCGGGCCGGGCCATAGGGGCGGCTTTTCTGTTCGGATTTATTTTTGTGGTTCAATATCTGTTGCAGCCCCTGGGAATATCTCCCAATTTTCTTTCCATGTTGCCCTATATCGCCACCCTTATTATCCTGCTGCTCATCAGTTTCAAAGACCCAAGACGGTTAAACGCCCCTGCCATGCTGGGAGAACCTTACAAACGGGGGGAACGGTAATAAAGTCTTTGACATTTCAAAGGTTTTTATTGATAATTGATCTGTCGCCCATTATCCGATATTTTAAGGAGTGCGTATGCCAAACCCCATCATCTCCCCCATTGTTTCTATTGACGAAATCTCAAAAATCTTTCTGGCAACGGCCCAGGCAACCCTTGAAGCTGCAACAAATCAGGTGGTCACCTATTCTTCAACCATTCAAAAAACCCCCAAGATTTCCATGAAACCGGATCTAACCTGTTTTGTTCAATTCAATGGGGATTATAACGGCCTGGTGGTGATCAATTTTTCCGCCGATGCCGCTTTTGAAATCTATACATCCTATATGAAAAACATGGCCATGCCCAAGGAAGAACTTGCCTCCACCGTGGCTTCTCCCGAAGTCTCGGATACCATTGGAGAAATCACCAACCAGATCATGGGCAGAACCGTCAAAGAGATTGAGGAAAAATTCAAGCTCAATGCGGTTTTCGGGCAACCCAAAGCCTTGACCCTGAACAGTTCCATCACCCTGGTCATTGATTCCGACTATCGGGAAAACCGGCGGTTGTCCTTTAAAATTGGTAATTACAGCTTCCGGATTGAAATCGCAATGGAACATACTGAATTTATCCTCAGTTGATGTCCTATGAAACCTCATAAAATCCTCAGTATTTTAACGGCAATCTTCCTCTTCATTTCTTTTTTTTCGAACACCTGCCTTGCCATATCCATTCCCGATGAAAAAGAGCTGGGAAAAAAATTTATAGAACAGGTCAACAAGAGCCGAATGCTCTTGCACGACCCCATTGCTAACCATATGGTCAATGCGGTGGGCCGCCATCTGCTTTCCTTTCTGCCCCCCCAGGCTTTTGACTATTCCTTTTATATTGTGAATGACGATGTGTTTAACGCCTTTGCCTCACCCGGTGCAAACATTTTTGCCTACCGGGGGCTGATCACCTCCCTGGATTCCATTGATGAACTCGCCGGGATCATCGGCCATGAAATCGCCCATGCCGCCAGCCGTCATGTGTCCGAATCCATTGACCGCTCAAAATATATCAGTATCGGAAGCCTGGCCGGCATGCTGGCAGGGATACTCGTCGGCACCAAATCCGACGGCCATGCTGCCGGAACGTTGGTCAAGGGATCCCTGGCCTTAGGACAAACCGCCATGCTGGCCTTTACACGGGAAAATGAAACCGAGGCCGATGAAAAAGGCATCATGTTTTTAAAGGAAAGCTGTTTTACACCTGAAGGGTTATTGGCCGGTTTGATGAAAATAAAGGCCTCGGATTACCGGGGTATGGAAAATATCCCTGACTATGTTAAAACCCATCCGGGCACCGGCAGCCGTATCGCCCATGTGGAAACCATTTTGTCGGGATATGACCCGCCCAAAAACAAACCCTCCTGCAAAGAAGATTTCCGGTTTGAAATGGTGAAATACAGGCTTATAGGACTTTATGGGGCAGTGGAACCCACCCGGACCGAATTAACCCGCCTCCTGGAAAAAGACCCTGACAATGCCGCCCTTCACTATGGCATGGGACTTTTATATGAACGAAAATTCATGAAGGAGGAGGCCCTGTCCCACCTGAAAAAAGCACTCGCTATCAATGTGTTTGATCCCATGATCCTTCTTGAGCTGGGAAGAATTTACCAGGAAAACGGGGAGGCCCAAAAAGCCCTGGATGTCTTGAAGGCCGTTGAGTCGGAACCTGTTTTAGGGGTGATGGCCCGATTTCAACAGGCAAGCGCCTATCTTGACCTGAAAGATATCGACCGGGCTGAACCACTTTTCAATTCCGTCATCGAAGAGGTTGCGCCGGCATACCCCACAGCCTATTACAATCTTGCCAATATCATGTCCATCCGGAAGAAGCCGGATCTTTCCCATTATTATCTGGGACTCTTTTATTTTGAAACCGGAAACATCAAAACCGCCATGGTTCATTTAACCAAAGCCCTGGAAACCTTAAGCGATACGGATAAATTCAATCATGCCAAGGAGCTTTTGACAAAGCTGGAAAAAGAAGACCAGGAAGAACGGGCGGAACAGGAAAGAAAAGAAAGAAATTCCCGGAAAAAAATCTAAGCCCTATACCTTGTCAAACCTGGAAAAATGCATGGAGAAGGTTCCCCTCCCCTGGCTGGCAGACCTTATAGCCGTGGAATATCCAAACATCTTTGACAAGGGAACCACGGCCTTTAATATCTGGAGACCTGATTTTGAATCAATGGATTCAATCTTCCCACCCCTGGCATTGAGATCTGCAATGGCATCTCCCATAAAGGCGTCCGGCACAAATATCTCAACTTCCATAATGGGTTCCAGAAGGCTGATGGACGCATTTCCCAGGGCGTTTTTACATGCCATGGAGGCACAGACGGAAAAGGCCAGCTCGGAACTCCGTTCATCAAAAGCGCCGCCGTCAAGGACAATGGCCATATCCACCAAAGGATATCCCTTGAGATATCCTCCCTCAAGGCTCTCCCGGATGCCTTTTTCAATGGCCGGCCTATACTGCTCAGGGATCTGATCGTTTCCTGCCTTTGAGGTAAAGGAGATCCCCTCACCGCGGGCCAAGGGTTCCAGCATGAGGCTCACCCTTGCAAAATGGGTTTTGCCGCTGATCTCTTTTTCAAAAACGGCGCTGCCCCTGGTCCTGGTGTTGATCACCTCCCGGTAGACTACCTGGGGGTGCCCCACATTGACATTGGTATTAAATTCTTTCTGCATCCTGGAAATAATGATTTCAAGGTGAAGTTCGCCCATGCCGGACAAGAGGGTCTGGCCGGTTTCTTCATCCTTGCTCACTTTCAGGGTCGGGTCCTCCATGGTGAATTTCTCAAGGACCTCATCCAGTTTTTCCTGATCCGAATGGGTTTTCGGCTCCACGGCAATGGAAATGACCGGGTCTTCATATTCCATTTTCTCCAGACAAACCGGATTTTCCGCTGAACACAGGGTGTCCCCGGTGCCGGAATCCTTGAGCCCGACGATACCGATGATTTCCCCAGCCGATGCTTCTTTGAGACGCTCCCTTTTATTGGCATGCATTTGGAGAATCCGGGACAGTTTCTCGGTTTTTTTGAGCAAGGGATTATACACTTCCGAGCCGGTTTCAATCTTACCCGAATAAATCCTTGCAAAAGACAATTTTCTACCCTCAATGATGGACACCTTGAAAATCAATGCAGCCAGGGGCCCGTTTTTTTTGGGCGGGAATTCTATTTCCGCATTGGTTTCCGGGTGAATCCCTTTGATCGGAGGAATATCCAGGGGGCTTGGCAGATAGAGTTCAATCCCGTCCAGCAGAGTCTGGATCCCCTTATTTTTCAGGGCGCTGCCGCAGAATACCGGCACAATCCGCCTGGAAATCGTGGCCGTCCGGATGGCCCTGTTCAGCTCGTCTCTTCCAATCTCCTGCTCCGACAGGTATTTTTCCATGATCTCATCATCGACTTCGGATACGGCCTCAAGAAGTTTGTCCCTGTATTCCAGGGCTTTTTCCTTAAACTCAGGGTTGATATCCTCCTTGGAAAAACGGGCTCCCTTGGTTTCATCATCCCAGGTGATCTGTTTCATGTCGACAAGATCAATGACGCCTTTAAAACCGTCCTCCGCCCCCATGGGAAGCTGGAGAATGACCGGATTGGCCCTGAGCTTCTTTCGCATGGAATCAACGGCACCTAGAAAATCCGCCCCGGTCCGGTCCATTTTATTAATAAAGGCCATCCTCGGGACTGCATATTTATCGGCCTGGCGCCACACGGTTTCCGACTGGGGCTCAACCCCGCCCACGGCGCAGAAAACACCGATGGCTCCATCCAGAACCCGCAAGGCCCTTTCCACCTCCACCGTAAAATCCACATGGCCCGGCGTATCAATGATCTGGATCACGGACTGGTTCCATTCACAGGTGGTCACGGCCGAGGAAATGGTAATCCCTCTCTCCTGCTCATCCTGCATCCAGTCCATGACGGCTTCTCCATCGTGAACTTCCCCCATTTTATAGGATTTCCCCGTGTAATAGAGGATTCTCTCCGTCACCGTTGTCTTGCCCGCATCAATGTGGGCCATGATCCCGATATTTCTGTAATGGCTGATATTTTTTTTATTCGTCATGTCACAATCAAACTATTTATATGGTCCCTGTATTCCGGGTTGGAAACTCAATGCCGCGTCTTGAACCAAGTCTTAAATTAAAAATGATATTTGATACAGTATTGCCTGATGGGTGTCAAGAAAATATCCCTTGCAAATCACCCGAGGGTTTAATAAAATTGGGCCTTTAAAAACGAAGGCCCTATTTGAGTTCAATTATTTTCATCAGGAGTAAAGGTTTAATTTCATGATACCAGGATTTGAAAAAATTGTTGAAGAGCGAATAAAAAAAGCCCAGCAGGAAGGCGAGTTTGATAACCTTGAGGGAACCCATAAACCCTTGAAATTCGAGGATCAGAATGTGCCGGAGGAATTCCGGCTGGCCCATAAGATATTGAAAAACTCCGGATTCCTTCCTCCGGAAGTGGAACTGAGAAAAAACATCCGGCAAACAGAAGACCTGCTTCAAGCAGCACAAATCGATTCTCCCGAGCGAATTAAAATCCAGAAAAAACTCAATTACCTTGTTACAAAACTCAATACCTTGAGGGGAGAGAGTTGCTGTTCAACCCTCTTCTCTGAAGAATACAGGGAAAACATTATTCAAAAATTGTCATGAGTTTTATAAAAAACGATAAAGACGGGCTCGTCAAAAGCATCTTCACGGCATACGCCATTTTGCTGCTGCATCTGTTGCTCCTTGCCGGGGCCGGGGTTGCCGTGGTGCTGTTCAAGGGCGTATATCACTATCTTCCCTGGATCATGGGATTTATCGGCCTCGCCGTCCTTGCCGGAGCCTTTTTGTACTACCGGCGGTTAAGCAGAAGCTCTTCAGATATCAGCCGTTTTTTTTCAATGCCCGGGCTTGAAGATAGAACCATTGACGTTAAACTCCTTGGCGGACTCGCGTCGTTCAAGATCTCGCCCAGGGAAAAAGGGCAGACGCGCCTCGAGCAAAAGCCGGTTATCTCTCCGGCCGGACTGATCGATGAACCCATTTCCGATTCAACAGAGCAAAAAATACTGAAACTGACGACCCTTCTTGAAAAAAACCTGATCACCACGGAAGAGTTTGAAGCGGCAAAACAAAAAATCCTTTAAGGATAGGAGTTCATTATGAGAAAAATCAGGCTGGCCCTCTTGTCCGGGGGAATCTCTTCGGAAAGAGAGGTCTCTCTTAACAGCGGCAGACAGGTATTTGAAGCCCTGGACAAGGACCGATACGACATTGCCCTCTATGATCCCAAAACCGATCTGAAAAAACTGGTCATGGATGCTGAAGGAATTGATGCCGCCCTGATCATCCTCCACGGTCCCTTTGGGGAAGACGGAACCGTCCAGGGACTTCTGGATCTTCTGGATATTCCCTACCAGGGCGCAGGGGTGCTGGGCAGCGCTATTGCCATGAACAAACGGGTCTCCAAAAAGCTTTTTGGCGCTGCAGGGATCCCCATGCCGGCCTATCTTTCCTTTTCCATGAACGATACCATTGATACCTCCATGGTGGTGAATACGCTGGGCCTTCCCCTGGTGGTCAAACCGGCCTGTGCCGGGTCCAGCGTGGGAATGACCATTGTCAGGGACAAAAGAGATCTTGAGGCTGCCATTGCTCTCGGCTTTACCCATGATGACGCCATCCTCATGGAAACCTATATCAAGGGTGTTGAACTCACCTGCGGGGTCCTGGGAAATGATGCCCCTGAAGCGCTTCCGGTGATTGAAATCATTCCGGGCGAAGGCTATGAATTTTTTGACTATGCCGCCAAATACACGGCCGGCGCCACCCGGGAAATCTGCCCGGCCCGTATTGACGACACCACAACCCAAAAAGTTCAGGACCTTGCCGTCAGAGCCCATCAGGCCCTGTATCTGAAAGGTTATTCCAGGACGGACATGATCCTGTCGGATCATCAGCTTTATGTGCTTGAAACCAATACCATTCCGGGGATGACGGCCACCAGCCTTTATCCCCAGTCGGCCCGGGAGGCAGGACTTTCTTTTACAACACTTCTGGACAGGCTCATCGATCTTGCCATGGCTGAACATGAAAAAACAAAACTAAGGAGAGCAAAATGAAAATTCTGGTCATCGGCAGCGGAGGCCGTGAACATACCCTGGTATGGAAAATATCCAAAAGCCCTCTGGTGGAAAAAATTTATTGCGCGCCCGGCAATGCCG
>JAABTB010000131.1 GCA_011390085.1 Desulfobacula sp. | reverse complement strand
TATACCTCATCCGGGTCAAAAACGATTGACTCCGTTATTTTTAGATTCCGTCCTTCCAGTTTTGAAAAAAAGCAGCTCCTGTATCCTTTATGACAGGCTGCGCCACCGATCTGCTCCACCTTTAAAAGAAGGGTATCCAGATCACAATCCACTCTGATTTCCTTAACAAGCTGAACATGACCGGATGTTTCCCCTTTTACCCATAAGGATTTTCTTGACCTGCTGTAATAGGTGGCCTTTCTGGTCTTCAGCGTTTCCGTAAAAGCCTCTTCATTCATATAGGCCAGCATCAGGACCTCTCCGGTCCTGTAATCCTGCACAACGGCGGGAATCAGTCCATTGTTTTTTTTAAAATCAAGTTTTATCATGACATCCAAACAAACTCCCCATGCATTATGATACTTAAAACTGTATTAAATAACCGATATTGTTCAAAAAGTCAATTTTTAAAAAATAAAATCGATTTCACAGGCAGGGTTGCCTTATATCCGGTAATCTGGTAATAAGCAAAAAAATGAAACCGTTGACTGGATATTATGGCTAAAATTAAAAGCAAATCCGAGGTGCTCAAGCAAAGAGGCAGAAAAAAAGAAACCCATTTCCTCCTTTCCTGCCTGAAATGGATGTTTGTTCTTTTCATTATCTCAGGTCTTCTGGGAGCCGCGGGCCTTGCCGGTCTTTATTCTTATCTGAATCAGGACCTGCCTAAGATCAACACGCTCAACGATTACAGGCCGGCCGTCGTAACCACTGTTTTTTCAGATGACGGCAGGAAAATCGGTGAATTTTTCGAGGAACGAAGAATTGTCATCGCCTTGTCTGAAATGCCGAAAAACCTTATTAATGCCTTTGTTGCCGCAGAAGACTCAAGATTCCGGGAACACCCCGGTATCGACATTGTCTCCATCCTCCGGGCATCCCTTAAAAACGTCCAGGCCGGTACCATTGTCCAGGGCGGGTCCACCATTACCCAGCAGGTTACCAAATCCTTTCTCCTGACTCCGGAACGTACCTATAAAAGAAAACTCAAAGAAGCCATTCTGGCCTACAGGATCGAAAAAAATTTTTCCAAGGACGAGATTCTTTTTCTTTACCTGAACCAGATCTACCTGGGCCACGGTGCCTATGGCGTGGAATCGGCATCAGAGAATTATTTCGGGAAACATGCAAAGGACCTTAACCTGGCAGAATGCTCCATGCTGGCCGGCCTTCCCCAGGCGCCGAGCAAATACTCCCCCTTCAGTTTTCCGGACAAGGCAAAGCAGCGGCAGATTTATGTATTAAACCGGATGAAGGAAGACGGCCTTATCACTAACCTTGAGGCAACGGAAGCCATTAACCTGAAGCTGGATATCAAACCACGGAAAAACTGGTTTATTGAAAGCGTACCCTGCTATACGGAACATGTCCGGCGGTATGTAGAAAAAAACTATGGAAAAGAAGCCCTCTATCAACAGGGGCTTCAAATCCATACCGCCGTCAATATCGAACTCCAGAAATTCGGAACTCATGCAGTGACCAAAGGCTTAACGGAACTGGACCGGCGCATGGGATACCGGGGACCCCTGAAAACCATTTCCAGCCTTCAGATCGAAAGCTTTTGCCGGGAGGTGTCGGAGAATATCGGCAATTCAATCCTGGAAAATGGGGTTCCTTACCAGGGCGTTGTTCTCAGCGTTGACGATGATCATGCCGTCACCCGGGTCAGGGTCGGAGATTTCCAGGGCATCATCAAACGGGAAACCATGACCTGGGCGAGAAAGCCTGATCCGGAACGTGCCGATTATGAAGCCAAAATTAAAAAACCCTCCCAGGTTTTCAGACCCGGAGACGTTATTCTGGTAAAACTGTTCAATGATTCTGCAAAAAACGATGCCCTTGAATTCACGCTGGACCAGGAACCTCTTGCGGAATCTGCCTTGTTGAGCATTGAAGCTGAAACCGGCCATGTTAAAGCCATGATCGGCGGCCGGGATTACAAAACCAGTCAATTCAACAGGGCCTACCAATCCAGACGCCAGCCGGGAAGCGCCTTCAAACCCATTGTCTATTCCGCCGCCCTTGATAAAGGATATACGGTATCCACCATCATCATTGATTCCCCCATTGTCTTTGAAGATCCTTACAGCGATAATATCTGGAAGCCTAGAAACTACGGGGAAAAATTTTACGGTCCGACCCTTTTTCGCGAAGCACTGGCAAAATCACGAAATATCATCACCATCAAAATCCTTCAGGATATCGGAATCGATTATGCGATTGATTATGCAAAACGACTTGGGATCACTTCGGAAATCGGCCGGAATCTATCCATCGCCCTGGGTTCATCAGGTGTTTCCCTGCTTGAACTTGTCAATGCCTATTCCGTATTTTCCAACCTGGGATATTTTATAGAGCCTGTCTTTATCACAAAAATAGAGGACAGGGACGGAAAACTGCTGGAAAGCTCTCAGCTCGTCCGGAAAAAGGTCATTGATATGGGAACGGCCTATATCATGACCAGCCTCCTGGAAAGTGTCATAAAAACAGGAACGGGAAAACGGGTTCAGGCTCTTAACCGGCCTGCAGCCGGGAAAACCGGGACAACCAACAACCTACATGATGCTTGGTTTGTCGGGTATACACCCAGATACACCACCGGGGTCTGGGTCGGGCTTGACCAGGAAGGCCCTCTCGGCAAAGACGAGACCGGTGCAAAGGCCGCTGCCCCCATCTGGCTCGAATACATGCAAAAAGCCCTGGAAGGAAAACCGGTTCGTTCTTTTACCGTACCGGAGGGTATTGTCTTCGCGAGAATTGATGCAAAAACCGGTCTTCTGCCCAATAAAAATTCCCAGGAAACAATTTTCGAATGTTTTAAAGAAGGCACAGTCCCAACATTGTCGTCGCCTGAACCGGACACGACAATTGATGCTGAAGCGCTTTATAAGGAAGGGATCTGAAAAAAATAATGAATCATTCTTGGACTTTCTTTTTCAATTCTTCTATAAGTTTTTCGTAATTGTCTCTCTGTAGAATTTCATCAAACTGGGACCGGTAATTTCCCACCAGGCTGACGCCTTCGATGACAAGGTCATAGACCTTCCATGATCCGTCTTTTTCCTGATACAAACGATAATCAATGGGGATTTCAATTTTTTCGGTGATAATTTTGGTATTAACCTGGACTCTTTTATCGGTAATCACCTCTTTTAAATATTCGATTTTTTCATTGGTATATCCCTCAATCCTGGAGATATAGGTGTCTTCAAGAAGTTTTCCAAACAATTCAACAAAATCTTTTTTCTCTTCATCGCTCCGATCCCTCCAGTGCCTGCCAAGGCTCAACTGAGACATTTTCTCAAAGCTGAATTGTTCATAAATCACTTTGCGAAGAATTTCTCTTCTTTGCCGGGTGGCCGCTTCGCCTTTTAAGGCCGGATCTTTTAAAATTTCAATAATTTTACCAATCGTCGCCTGCAACTGATCCTGAATAGATGAAGCAAAGCAGGAGGTCGCCGGGAAAAAAATACATATGGTGCAAAAAATAAGAACCGCCGTTTTAGCTTGTTTCATCGATTCCTCCGGACAGGATGGATATATTGGGGTCAATTCCGCGCAATTCCTGGTAAGCGCCTGCTGTATCGGCTTTTATGCTGAACACGGTGTTGAGTTTGGTAAGAGTAAGGGCATTGAGGACATTGGCTCCAAGTCCTGTCAGAATAAATTCTCTTTTTTCCTTTTTACTCCATTGGAGTCCTTCCACAAGGGTTGCAATCCCGGAACTGTCCATGAAGGACACTCCTGTGAGATCCACAATAATTCCCTTGACCTTTTTTTTAAAAAAGGGCAGGAGTTTATCCCTCAGGTCCGGGGATGTGAACATATCCACCTCGCCTTCAACCATGACCATCCCAATATTGTCGTTGATCCTGCTTTTGATTTTAAATGTCATAATCGGTTATTTCTTAAAAATATATTTGCTGACCAGTTCTTCCAGGCTGATGGCTGATTCAGTATCCATCAACGTCCCCTTATCTCCCAGTAAATCTTCCGATCCGCCAGGGGATAATTTTATAAATTTGTCGCCAATGATCCCTTTTGTACGGATGGATGCAATGGTATCATCGGAAATCCGGGTTCCTTTTTTGATTTCCATTTCCACCAGGGCTTCATTTTCCTCAAGGGTAATTTTTTTAACCTTTCCCACGGGCACGCCGGCGATCTCGACCGAGGCCGCCACTTCAAGGCCTTCGATGGATCCGAATTTTGCGCTGACCACATAGGCATCGGAACCGAAAAGATCCACACTGCCCAGACGGACGGACAGATAAACCAAGCAGGCAATACCTGCCATCATGAAAAGCCCCACTGAAATCTCTGTTTTTTTACCGTACATGGTCAATAGTTTAAATCCTATAGCAATAAAGATGTCAAGATATAATCCACAATCAGGATGGAAAGCGCGGTCAGGACCACTGTATTGGTCGTGGCACGGCTGACCCCTTCGGTTGTGGCTTCTGCCGTATATCCCATGAAGGTGGCGATCCAGGTAATGAGAAGTCCGAAACAAAGGGATTTGATGACGCCGCCGTAGATATCCCTGAAGGTTACCGCTGTTGCGAGCTTGCCGATATAAGCGCCCTCGCTGACCCCCAAAAGATTCACACCGACCAGATAACCGCCGGCAATGCCGATGAGATCAAAAAATGCGGTCAGCAGCGGCAGGGAAATAATCCCGGCCACCACCTTGGGGCTGACCACATATTTCAAGGGATCAACCGCCATCATCTCAAGGGCCGGGAACTGGTCCGTGATTTTCATGATCCCGATCTCCGCCGTAATGGCAGACCCGGCACGGCCGGACACCATGAGGGCGCAAAGGACCGGGCCCAGCTCCCGGATAATGGAAAGGGCCACCATAACGCCGAGGGCTGCTTCTGCACCAAACTGGCTCAGGGAATAATATCCCTGGAGCCCCAGAACCATGCCGGTAAAAAGTGCTGTTACAAAAACAATCAAAAAGGATTTCGACCCGATAAACTCAATCTCCTTGATGAGGCGGGATATCCTGAACGGCGGCAGAAAGGCCTGAAGGATGGCTGTAAAAATGAATATCCCGCTTCTGCCCAATACCTGGATGCGATATAAGGTGAAACGGCCAAGGGATGATGCGATTTCCAAATTCTAAACCCCTCCTTTAATCATACAGAATTTCATCCAGATAATTTTTTGCTGTCCGGGCAAAGGGGATAGGTCCCTCCGGGGCCCCCTGGATAAACTGTTTCACCCGTTCATCCGTGCTGTTTCGAATCTCATCCACTGTTCCATTGGCTATGATTTCCCCGTAATACAAGAGAATGATATTGTCGGCTATCTTGAAACAGGAGTCAATATCATGGGATACCACAATGGATGTGATATTCAATGTTTTGTTGAGATCCTGGATGAGTTTTCCGATGACCCCGGTGGAAATGGGGTCCAGGCCTGATGTGGGTTCATCATAAAAAATAACGGTGGGGTCCATGACCACTGCCCTGGCAAGGCCGACCCGTTTCATCATCCCACCTGAAAGCTGGGACGGCATCAGATGCTCGGTTCCTCTCAACCCGACCATTTCAAGCTTCATGGTCACAATGGTTTTAATGATATTATCCGCAATTTTCGTATGCTCCCGCAGGGGAAAGGCGATATTCTCAAAAATAGTCATATAATTGAACAGAGCAGATCCCTGGAACAGCATGCCCATTTTTTTCCGAATTTCAAATAATTCTTTCCGGCTGAGGGTGTTCAGATCTTTTCCGTCAATATATACGGCTCCTTCATCCGGTTTTTCAAGGCCTGTCAACTGCCTTAAAAGGGTGCTTTTCCCGGATCCGCTGCCGCCTAAAATGACGGTGACCTTGCCTCTTTCAAAACGACAGGTGAGATGATTGGACGCTGTAATGCCGTCATACCGTTTAACAAGATTTTCAACTCGGATCATAAGATGGAATCCGTCGCTTTTGCAGTTATGAGTTTTTTGCCCACCATAACGTACCAAATTTATGGTGTCAACGGGAATTGCGAGGATTGACAAACCTAAAAAGGCTTTATATAAAATCCGGTATGAAAAAAAATATTCCGGAATTCAGGGTTACCGATCACTCATCAGACCTTGAGTCCTGCATCAACAAAGTCGAGCGCCTTTCCAACTGCATTGAAATCGCCAATCTGATCAATTCCGAACTGTCCATCGGAAAACTGATTTCCAATGTCATGACGGCCACACAAAAGGTTTTTCTCGCAGAATCGGTCAGCCTGCTCCTGGTCGATGAAAAAACAGGGGATCTAACCTTCCAGATAGCCCTTGGCGAGGTCGGAGACGATATCAAAGAATTATACCGCCTGAAAAGAGGGAAAGGGATTGCCGGGCTGGTGGCTGAAACCGGAATACCTCTCAACCTTGAAGATGCCTATGAACATCCGAATTTTTCTTCCGAGGCAGACCGGAAAACAGGTTACCGGACCCGTGCCATGCTCTGTGTTCCCCTGAAAATAAGGGGGGAGATCATTGGGGTGATCCAGGTGATCAACAAACAGGAGTCCCCCTTTGCCTTTACCAATGAAGAGCTTGAAATGCTGATGACCA
>JAABTB010000130.1 GCA_011390085.1 Desulfobacula sp. | reverse complement strand
GTTCGGATCGATGATATGCTGTTGCAGATAGCCACTGTACTCTATTTTTTAAGCATGGCGGGATATGGCGGCTTTTTATTCAGCCGGAAAAAACCGTATCAAAAAGCAGGTCTGTGCCTGATTGCCGCTGCTGTTTTGCTTCATTTCATCAGTATGGCGGCCTATACTTTTTTTAACCACCATGTGCCCATCCAGAACTTATCCCAGAGCTTGTTCCTATCGGCCTTTGCCCTGGGCTGCATGTTTTTGTTTTTTCAATATAAATCAGACCTGAAAATTCTCGGGATATTTGCCTCTGTCCTTTTATCGGTTACCATGGGAATTGCATGGCTCATCCCCGACGCTCCGGCTGAAAAAAATGAAATTTTTAAGGGCTTCTGGTTTTATTCCCATATTCTTCTTATTTTTGCAGGTGAGGCAGCCCTGGCCCTTGCCTGCGGTACGGGAATCTTATACCTGCTTCAGGAAAAGGGCATCAAAACCAAAACCCCCGGCTTTTTTTTTAAACGGCTGCCTTCATTGGATTTCCTGGATGATGCCGGATATACCTGCCTTACCACAGGGTTTGCCCTGATGACCATCGGGCTTGTGACCGGCTTTATTTATGCAAAGGTCATCTGGGGAAGATTCTGGAGCTGGGATCCAAAGGAAATCGCTTCCGTGGGAACCTGGCTGATCTATGCCGCCCTTTTGCACCTTCGGTTTTATTCCGGGTGGCGGGGCCGAAAATCCGCCATCATGGCCATCATTGGTTTTTCCATCATCATATTTACCTTTATCGGTGTGAAACTCCTTATTGGCGGGCATCACGACACCTTTATAAATTAAAGAAAGAACAATGCCGGATATCATACTCATCGGATTAAACCATAAAACCGCACCCATTGAACTCAGGGAAAAATTATCCTTTACCAGTGAGGAAACGCTTTCTGCCCTTGAGGGGTTAAAAAAAGATCCGGGCATAAAAGAAGTCCTTGTGTTTTCCACCTGCAACCGGACCGAAGTTCTTTTTATCCCGGAAACCATGGATCAGACCCAAAACGATCAGACCGGTAAGACCATAGAATTTATCGCCCGCCATAAGAACCTCAAAAGTTCAGAGTTTAAAAGCGCCTTGTATATTCACAAGGGGGAGGATGCGATCCGGCATCTGTTTCTGGTTGCTTCAAGCCTTGATTCCATGATGATCGGAGAACCTCAGATTCTCGGACAGATCAAACAGGCCTACAGGCTCGCCGTGGAAAAGGGATGTTCAGGGGTTCTTTTAAACCGGCTCATGCATAAATCCTTCAGTATTGCCAAAAAAATCAGAAGAGAAACCGGGATCGGCGACAATGCCGTTTCCATCAGTTACGCTGCCATTGAACTGGCCAATAAAATATTTTCTGATCTGTCTGAAAAGACCGTCCTTCTGCTGGGTGCCGGAGAAATGGCTGAGCTGGCGGTGGAGCATTTGTTGTCCAACAATGTGAAAGACATTGTGGTGGCCAACCGGACTTTTAAAAATGCCGTGGCCCTTGCTGAAAAATTTAACGGACAGGCCGTCAAATTTGAAGAGCGTGAAGATGCCCTGGTCCATGTGGATATTATCATCAGTTCAACCGGGGCCGCAGAATATGTCTTGACCCATGACCAGGTCCGGCGGGTGATGAAAAAGCGGCATCACCAGACTCTGTTTTTTATCGATATCGCCGTTCCAAGAGACATTGATCCGAAAATTAATTCGATTTCCAATGCCTATGTCTATGATATTGATGATCTGAAGAATATCGTGGAATCCAATATTGAACAGAGGGGAAAAGAGACGGTAAAAGCGGAACGTATGATCGACGAAGCGGTCCTCAAATTTCAAAAATGGCTGGAAAGCCTTGCCATTGTCCCGACCATCAAGGCCTTGAACGACAAAATGACAGCCATTGTCGAAATGGAATGTAATAAAACCCTTTCGAGCCTGAAGCACCTGACAAAGGAAGATATGGAAGCCATCCGGCGAATGACCCAGGCCATTGCCAGCAGAACCATTCATGATCCCATCCGTTTTCTGCGGAATACCGGCGACCACAGGGATGATTCCCTTTACCTGAATGTCACCCGCCAGTTGTTTAATCTTGGGGGACCGGATGACGAATAACTATGGGAAACCTTATGGATAAGGCGCCAGGCAAGGGTGATACTTTAATTCTTTACATTTTTTGAATTGCTTGTATAATATCTGTCTTTTAGAGGTTCTTATTAAAAATAAAGGGGATAGGCCATGAAAAAAGAAGATTTGGAATTTTTTAAGAATCTTTTGACCGAGAGACTTAATGAGCTCCTTTCCCATGCCGACAATACCGTTACCGGAATGACAAAGCCCAAAGAGAATTTTGCCGATCCTACAGACAGGGCTTCCCACGAAGCAGACCGAAGCTTTGAATTGAGAATCAGGGACCGTGAACATAAATTGATCAAAAAAATCAGGAATGCCATTGAGCGAATTGAAAACGGGAGTTTCGGGGTATGTGAAACCTGTGATGAAGAGATTTCCATTCAGCGCCTCAAGGCAAGACCCGTTACCACCCAGTGCATTGACTGTAAGACCCGTGAAGAGGATATGGAAAAGGCCCTGGGAATCTAACCGGAGCAGGATGGTTTTTTGATAGACCTTCACATCCATTCAACGGCCTCGGACGGTTCACTTACCCCTTTGGAAATTCTGTCCCTGGCCGGGAGAAACGGCCTTCAGGCGATTTCCATTACCGACCACGACACCATCGATGGTGTCATCGAAATATTAAAACAGACCCCCTGCACCTGTCCGGAATTTATAACCGGAGTTGAAATCAGTTGTGAACCACCACCCGGCTTCAAGGATCTCGGCAGTATCCACCTTCTGGGATATGGGTTCAGCGTTTTTGACAAAAACCTCAATACCGTCTTGAATGCTGCAAAAGCGGCCAGGATAGACAGAAATCCGAAAATAATTGAAAAATTAAACCTTCTTGGATTTACGATCAGCATGGATCAGGTCCAAAACCGGTTTGGTGCGGATCAGACGGGCCGGCCCCATATTGCAGAGCTTATGAAGGAACTGGGGTATGTGGAAAGCTTTGATGAAGCCTTTGACAAATATCTCGGCAAGGGCAAGCCGGCCTATGTGGAAAAATATAAAATATCCTGCGAAAAAGCTGTAAAGGTTATTCTTGAAGCCGGCGGAATACCGGTACTGGCCCATCCCGGCCTTCTTTCATTCAGCAGAAGCGATCAGGTCGAAGCCTTTATCGATACCCTTATCCAATACGGCCTTGGCGGTATGGAGGTGTATTATACGGACCATAGCGAGCCCATCACTTCTTTTTACGAGACCCTTTGCAGCCGGAAGAACCTCATTGCCACAGGGGGGTCGGATTTTCACGGATCATTTAATGAAGGGGTTTTCCTGGGTACGGGCAAAAATAACCTGATGATCGGTCTTTCCGTATTCAAGGCATTGACGTCCCGACTGGAGAAGAACAGGGAAACCGTTACGGACTTGGCCATCCTTGAAAATAATATGGGCTATGGCTTTAAAAACAGGTCCCTTTTAATGAATGCCCTTTGCCATCGGTCCTATCTCAATGAGAACCAGGATACCTGCGATTCGGATAATGAACGGCTGGAGTTCCTGGGGGATGCCGTTCTTGGGCTCTGTATTGCGCAGCTTTTAATGGAAAAAAGTCCTTCAAAAAAAGAAGGAGAGCTTTCTAAATTAAGGGCGACTCTGGTCAGTGAACCGGCTTTGGCAAAAACAGCAAGATCCATTGATCTTGGACGGTTCATCCGGCTTGGAAAGGGTGAAGCAATTTCCCGGGGTCATGACAAAAATTCCATCCTGTCCGATGCCTTTGAGGCCGTTATTGCGGCTGTATATCTGGATGGCGGATTTGATGAGGGGTGCGGATTGATCCGCCGGCTTTTTAATGAAATCCTGGACGAGATGACGGCCAATGAAAAGACAATTGATTATAAGAGCACGCTTCAGGAATATGCCCAGGAAAGGGGATGTGCAACTCCTTGCTATCAGGTGGTGAATGAGATCGGACCGGATCATGACAAGACCTTTGAGATGCGGTTAAGCCTTTTTGGTATTGAATCCAGGGGATCCGGGAAATCCAAGAAAGCGGCTGAACAGGATACGGCCCGGCAAACCTTAAAAAGACTGAAAGAGATTTTTCCCTGATGGCCTGCCTATGAATCCTCCGGAAAAACCCCTTATCATTCCCATATTTATTCCCCATTCAGGCTGTCCCCATCAGTGTGCATTCTGCAACCAGTCCATTATTGCCCAAAAGGCCGGTCCGTTACCGGATCATTCTGAAATTCAAGAGATCGTCCACCATTACCTGAAATTCAAAGGCCGGCGAAAAAAGGTCGAAATCGCCTTTTTCGGCGGTAATTTTCTCGGGCTTGATCCTCGAATGATACTCGGTCTGCTGGAGCATATTCAACCCTATATCCGTGAAAAGAAGATTGACGGCATCCGGTTTTCCACCCGCCCTGATACCATCACAAAAGAAAGGCTTGCGCTTATCGCCCCATACCCCGTATCGGCCGTTGAAATCGGGGTCCAATCCATGAACGATGCAGTTCTTTTCGCATCCGGAAGGGGCCATAAAAGCCTTGATACCGTCAAGGCCATGGCCTTGCTGAAACAAAGCCCGGTGAAAATCGGGGTTCAGGTCATGGCGGGATTGCCCAAAGACAATGAAATATCATTATTGGAGAGCACCAGAAAAATTGCCGGCCTTTGTCCGGACTTTGCAAGAATCTATCCCTTGATGGTGCTCAAGGGCAGCCGGATGGAAAAATGGTATGCGGAGGGACGCTATCAGCCCTTGGAATTGGCTGAAGCCGTAAGGCTCGTCAAGCATATGTATCGAATATTTCGGACCGCCGGTGTGGAGGTGATCCGCATGGGACTTCAGGCTTCGGATATGATGGAGGACTCGTCCATGGTTCTTGCCGGCCCCTGGCACCCGGCCTTTGGACACCTTGTTTTTTCCGAGGTTCTGTATGATCTGGTTTGTGAAAGACTGAATCAATGCCCGGATCTTCTAACCTCAGAGGAGATCGGGCTGAGGGTTCATCCAAGATCCGTGCCCCGGCTGAGAGGAGAGAAGAACAACAATATGAAGAAACTGAACCTGACCTATCCAAACCATCGGTTTCGGGTGTTAACGGATGAAGCGCTTTTCATGGATGAAATTGAAATTTTTTGATCTTCACTGTGACACCATTCAGAAAATAGTTGAAAAGGGCTGTGATTTTGACGCCGCCTCTGAGCTTCATCTCAATCTGCCCGGCATTCTGAGTTCAAATTTATCCGCTCAGGTGTTTGCCTGTTTTATTTACGATTCAGGCCGTTTCGCCGACCCGTTTGATGCCTGCAATGCCTATATCGATGCCATTGAAGAATTGATCCATACCCATAAGGACCGGCTGATCCTTGCTACATCATCCAAGACCCTCGCCCCGGCCTTGGAATCCAAGGGAAAGACAGCCGTGATCATTGCCATTGAAGGTGCGACCCCGTTGATGGGGAAAGTGGAAATGCTGGAACATTTTTATAGAAGAGGGGTCAGGCTTCTCACCATTGCATGGGATGATAATGAATTCTGCGGGACTGTATTCGGCAATAACAGCGGGCTGACACCCTTAGGGGAACACCTTGTCCGGTATTGCAATGCGCTTGGGGTTGCCGTTGACGTATCCCATGCCTCGGACAAGGCTTTCTACGATATTGCCGCCATTACAAAAATTCCGTTTCTGGCAAGTCATTCCAATGCAAGAAAGATCTGTCCCAATAACAGGAATCTAACCGATGATATGATCCGTATCATTGCCCAGAGAGGAGGACTGATCGGCCTGGTTTTCGGATCAGGGTTTATCAGTCCGAAATATTATCAGCATGAGAGAGTCAACAGGGACAGGATCATCAAAGGGCTTAAAGACAAGACCATGACCTTTAAGGACGCCGGGGAAATTAGCCAAAAGGCTTTGGGAGGGTTAAAGAACGCGCCGATTTCTCTTCTGGTGGAACATGCAAAGCACATGATCCATGTCGGCGGCGAAGACTGTCTTGGGCTGGGAAGCGATTTTGACGGCGTAGACAGTCTTCCGCAAGGCATGGCCGGGGTTCAGTCTCTTCAATTGCTGGTCATGGAAATGGAAAAGCAGGGCATTCCCTCCCGGGTTATTGAAAAGATCTGCTATCAGAATAGCTATCGGTTTTTTAATCGGATTTTAAAAGAAAATTGACCGGACATTCATAACAGGTCCAATCGGTTTAATGCGAATTCCCGCAGCGAGAGAAATAGCGCCTCTGAGGCTTGACTTTGCCCATGTTTTGTGAGATATCAGCAGCGATCCCTCAGACATTACATGGGTTTAAAAAAATAAATCAACGGTTTAAAAACACACTATTTTATTAAGGAAGGAAAAGATGAAAAAACAATCACTCAAATTTAAATTAATTGTTGGAAGCGTTCTTGCTGCCCTTATACCGCTCACCGTGGTCGGTATCTTTTCCATCACTCAGTCATCTAAAGCTCTGGTTGCTGCTGCCAAGGGACAGGCCCTCCAGGTTGCCGGCAACCTGGCCGCCATGACCGAAATGGCGGTGGCCCAGGAAGTCAAACTGGCAAAAGAAATGGCCCTG
>JAABTB010000129.1 GCA_011390085.1 Desulfobacula sp. | reverse complement strand
GGGAATGGACTTCACCCGGTTTACCCGGTCCATGCTCCTGGCCCAGGGAGGCTTTGCCGCATTCCTGGCCGCTGCCCCGGACGAGCGGTCCCCCATCCTGGAGCAGATCACGGGCACGGCCGTGTATACCGAGATTTCAAAGTTGGTCCATGCGAGGAAAACTGCCGAGGATAACAAACTGAAGATCCTGAAGGCGGAAACCGAAGGGATCACCCTTTTGACGGAGGAAGAAGAGGCCCTGATCCTTGAGGGGCTCGAACAGAAAAAAGCGGCCGAAGAAAGCGCAAGGCAGAAGCATCAGGACGTCCGGGCCGCCCTTCTCTGGCTCACCGGGATGGAGACCCTGAAGACCGAGCTGTTGTCCATCCGGGCCGAGTCGGAAAATCTTTCTGCGGCCTTAAAGGCCTTTGAACCCGACCGGAAAAGATTGCAGGAGGCCATCCGGGCCGCCGAGCTGGACAGCCTTTATGCCGGGCTCCAATCCCTCCGGGATCAGCAGAAGGCGGATCTTGACACCCTTTCGAAGACCCGGGCACTGATGCCGGATCGGCAAAAAGTCCTTGAAATCAGGGGGATAGCCCTGGAAAAGGCCGAGTCAGCCCTGGAGGCCATAAAGGCGGAGGAAAAGACGGAACTCTCCCGGATCAAAGTGGTCCGGACCCTGGACTTGCGAATCTCGGAGAAAGCAGCGGTTCTGAACACCTTGGCCCATGAGCGCCAAAAGAGTGAAGCGGAGATTGCAGGCAAAAAAGAGCAGCGGAAAAAGGCGGCCCAGGATCTGGCCAAGGCAGAGCAGGGCCTTTCCCAGGCCAATGACTATCTTTCCCGCCATGCTCTGGATGCCGGGCTGGGGACGCGGCTTGCCGGTCTTGCCGAGCAGGTCAAGGCCCTTAAGGCGGTAAAGGAAAAACAGGCAGCCGGGGCCAAGGACATGTCCGGACTCCGGAAAAACCTTGACGCTGCAAGACGCCGGTGTCAACAGCAGACCGCTGTCCGGCAGGGCCTGAAGGAAAAGCATGGGGCCTGCCTGAAAGCCGTGGAAGATTCAAAAAAAGAAATGGAAGTCCTTCTGGGGGGCCGCCTGCTCCGGGAATACCGGGCCGAATACGAAGGCTGCCTGCGCGAAATGGCCTATTTGAGAAAAATCCGGGACCTTGAACAGGAGCGGCTGAATTTAAAGGACAATGCGCCCTGTCCCCTTTGCGGCTCACTCGACCATCCCTATGCTCTGGGCCAAATTCCCCGGGCGGACCGGACGGAAGAGAGTATCAAACGGCTTTCAGGCCTCATCCAAAGGACCGAAGACCTGGAAAAGGATTTGAAAGACCGGGAAGCCCTGGAAAAGGCCTCGGGCCTGGCCTTGATGGAGGCTGAAAAACAGGAGGTCCTGGTTCGGCACCAGGAAGAGGAGATCCGGACCGCCGGCCTCAGGGGTGAAACAGAATTCCAGCGGGTTTCCGATGAGCTGGCCCTGCAGAATGGGGCCCTTGTCCTGAACCTTCAGGCCTTCGGCATGGACGGGATTCCCGAGGACGGACCCGATGCCTTGATGGAGAGCCTCACCACCCGGCAGAAAAATTTCCAGGATTCTCTGGACCGGAAAATTAGTATGGAAAAACGGCAGGCCGAACTCCTGGCCGGGATGTCCGGGCTGGACATGATGGTCAAAACCCTTGAAGACCGGATAAGGGAAACCCGGGAAAAGGCGGGCGAACATCGCCAAGACCTTGACCGGTTGAATTCGGAGCGCAGCCAATGCTATGGGGATAAAGATCCGGACAGGGAAGAAGCAAGACTGGAAAGACAGGTGGAAGAGGCTGAAAAAACCGTCAAGACGGCCAGAAAAAACCGGGACGAGATCAGGGAGCAGGTCAGGGAAGGCCTGACCCGCATCTCAGCCCTGGAGGAAGCCACGGAGAGCCGCCAATCCGGGCTTTTGGACCTGGAGGCCTCTTTTTTTCAGACCTGCCAAACCTCCGGGTTTGAGAATGAGGGGATCTTTCTTTCCTCAAGGCTTTCCCCGGATGAAAGAAAAAGGCTCTCGGAAAAAGCGGGAAAACTGGATGAGAGCGTCCTGGCGCTTGAGGCAAGAAAAACCGACCGGGAAAAGCGGCTTCTGGCTGAAACCCAAAAGCAACTGACGGATCAGGGGCTGGAGGATCTGAGAAAAGAAGAGGCCCTTTTCCAGGAATCCCTGAAAACCCTGGGTGAGGAAATCGGGGCCGTCAAGCAGAGGCTCTCGGACAATGCCCTGGCTCAGGAAAAGCTCTTGCAGAAAAAACAATTCATTGATTTGCAGAGACTGGAATGCACGAGATGGGACAGCCTTCACTGCCTTATCGGGTCGGCGGACGGGAAAAAATACCGGAATTTCGCCCAGGGACTGACCTTTGAGGTCATGGTGGCCCATGCCAACCGTCAGCTTGAAAAAATGTCGGACCGCTATCTGCTGATCCGCGACGAGACCCAACCTCTGGAGCTGAACATTGTAGACAATTATCAGGCCGGTGAAATCCGGTCCACCAAAAATCTTTCCGGCGGTGAAAGCTTTATCGTCAGCCTGGCCCTGGCTCTGGGGCTCTCCCATATGTCCGGCCGCAGGGTCCGGGTGGATTCCCTGTTCCTGGACGAGGGTTTCGGCACTTTGGATGAGGACGCCCTGGAAACCGCCCTGGAAGCCCTGGCCGGGCTTCACCGCCAGGGCAAACTCATCGGCATCATTTCCCATGTCCCGGCCCTGAAGGAAAGGATCGGCACAAGGATAGCCGTCACCCCGGTTTCAGGCGGGAAAAGCCGGATCTCCGGTCCCGGCTGCATGGCCCTTTAACCGGGGACCCGACAGGTCCCCGGCATTATTTCTGAGCTTCTTCGGGCGTGGCCCAGAGGATATGGTCCTTGTTGACGAACAGGGTTTCATATTTTTCAGGAAAATCCTGGCCCGAGTGGTATACGCTGGAATTGATCAGGACCAGAAAGGGCTCCCGGTCGCTGCTGATGAGATCGCTGAGCCTGCTGTATCCGGGCTGGCGGTCGATATTGACGCTGGCGCTGATTCTTGTCCCGTCCACCAGGGTAATCCGGATGGTGCGGGTGTTCATGTCCTTATAAAAATCATGGTCATCCATGGGGTCCTCCTTTGGTTGGAAGTGAAGAAATGGTTTGTTGCAGAAAAGGTAAGAACGGATGGAAAGCCTGTCAACCAATCGATTTTATTAAATTTTTCCCGTCAAGACCCCATCTCCTGGAACCGGATGAACAGGGCCAGCCCCAGAAAAACAAGGGCCATCCCGGCCATGGAAATGCCGTCGGGCAGGGGGGCATTCAGGAGGAGGATTTCACCGGCCAGGGCGAAAATCACCTCGCTGGACTGGGTGGCATCCACAGCCGCCAGTTCGGCAGGCCTTTGGGATTTATTCCGGGCCGTGAGAAACAGGCTCGTGGCAATGACCCCGGAGAACACGGCCACCAGAAAGGTATGGACCAGTTGGCCGCCGGAAGGAAGCCCGGGCCGGGTCAGGGCAATCAGCACCAGCCAGAAGGGAACGGACCCCAGGGACATTAAAAAAACTTTGTGAAAGGGATTCTTCACCAGGGGATCATCAATCCTGGGCAGGGCGGTATTTCCCCGGCCGGCCTCCCAGACCAACTGGTTTCCGACGGGGTAGCAGAAGGCGGCCAGGAAAACCGGAAGGGCGCCCATGAGGATTTCTTTCAGGGAACCCATTTCTGCCAGGTGCAGATTGATCATGAGAACCCCGGCAAAGACAAGGGAGGAAAAAATCCAGGTTTTTTTTGGGAAAGACCTTCCAAACCCCATGAGCACCACCAGGGTGGCAATGATGGTGGTCTGCCAGGTGGCGGCAATGACCCAGCCCGGTGAATAATCGGCGGCAAAGCACAGGAGCGAATAAAATCCGCCGAAACCGATGCTGCCCGTGAGGGTCCAAAATTTCCAGTTCCTGAAGAAGACCCGGAACAGTCCCCGGGTGGCGGCCGGACCCTTGAAAAGGGTGATCAGCCCGGTCAGGATCAGGATCATGAAGGCATACCGAAGACTGGCCGACCATACCCAATGCCCGCCGTCAAGGCTCATCATGCGGTTGAGGATAAAGGAGGAACTGAAAAACAGGCCCGACAGAAGACCGATGGAGATTAAGAGAATCATGGCTGCCTTTTTATCATCACGGGTTAAAATAACCTGCCGTTACACCAGTCCTGGGCAAAGATCAAGAATTATTCGGGGAAGCGGGTTTACAAAGGCTTGGCCGGGCTTATCTTCTTTCCGTTATGTTACCCTTTAACCCTGAATATCCCCGGAGGCCCGATGCATTCCCTACCCTTTGAGCAGGGCCCCATCCGGCCCGTTGATGAGGCCGACAGCCTCTTGATCCGCACCACCCGGGGCTGCCCCTGGAACCGCTGCACCTTCTGCTCCCTGTATGAGGACATGAAATTCTCCCTGCGGCCCGTGGCCGAGATCAAACAGGATATCCTGGCCGCCCGGGCTTATTTCAACGGCCGGCCTTTTGAAACCTGTTTTCTTCAGGACGGGGACAGCTTTGTCATGAAAACCGGGGACCTGGTCGAGGTCCTGACGGCCCTGAAAGCGGCCTTTCCTTCCCTGAAGCGCATCAGCTCTTACGGCCGGGCCCAGACCATGGTGAAAAAGACGCCGGCGGAAATGAAGGACATCCGGGCCGCCGGGCTGAACAAGCTCTATTGCGGCATGGAATCCGGCTCCCTTAAGGTCCTTGAACGGGTGAAAAAAGGCATCACCCCGGAATCCATCATCACCTCCGCCCGCATGGCCGCCGATGCCGGTATGGACACCACCCAGTTCATCATCCTGGGGCTTGGGGGAATTGAATTGTCGGAGGTCCATGCCAGGGAAACGGCCAGGGTCCTCAGCATCGTCAACCCCGACCATATCCGGGTCCTGACCATCGGGGTCAAGCCCGGCTCCGGCCTGGACCGGCAAATGGCCGAAAAAGAATTCACCCTGCCTTCGGAAACCCAAATGATTGCCGAGCAGCGCCTGCTCCTCGAAAACCTGACCGGCATCACCAGCCATTATGCCAACCACCACAGCGTGGATCTGCTCCTGGAAGTCCGGGGAACCTTCCCCCAGGACAGGGACCGCATGATCTCCATCCTGGACCGGTTTTTATCCCTGGACCCGGAGACGCAGATCCATTTTACCCTGGGCCGGCGCCTGGGATATTACAGGAGCCTCTCGGATATGGAAAATTCCTTCCATCACCGGTTTGTGGAAGAACAGGTCCAAAAAATCCGGCAGACCCATCCCGACGGTTTTGAGCAGATCTTTCATGATCTTCGCTGCCGGGTGATCTGAACCCATCCTTTTTAAATTCAATCCGGTTCGGCCTAAAATATTGCATGGTCGTTGACATGGCCCCCTTCCTGTGATTACCTGAACGCGCAATCCGTCACAGGTTCAATTTTTTCTTATCCTTAAGCGAGAGGAGGCCCGCCCATGACCGACGCCAGCATCAAAGCCCTTGACACCATCCGGGATATTTCCATGCTCAAATGGTATGTGATTCCGCTATTGGCCATTGTGTTTTACATCTACACCGCAGAAATGAAAAAGGCCAGGGAGACCCGAAACTGGAATGCCGTGTTTGCGGGCCTCACCGTCTTCGGCATGGATTTTATCAATGAAACCTGGAACGGCTGGGTCCTTCATTTCACGGGCCGATCCGCCTTCTGGACCGCTCCCGGCGACACGGCCCTGCGCACCCTGGTGGGCTGGAATATCGAAATTATGTTCATGTTCGCCATCTCCGGGATCATCTATTACAACACCATTTCAGAAGATAAAACGGAAAGGATTCTGGGCCTTCCCAACCAGTGGTTCTGGGCCATCGGCTATTCCGTTTTCTGCGTGTTTGTGGAATGGTTTCTGAACAAGGGCGGCCATCTCATCTGGGAATATCCATTCTGGAATCGTTCGTTTAAAGGGGTCTGGCTGATTTTCCTTTTCGGCTATTTCCATTTTTACGTGGCAGCCCTTCTCGTCATCAACATGAAAACCATCAAGGCCAAGCTGACAACCGTCATCAGCCTTTACACCATCGCCGTCGTTGCCAATATCTTCGGCCTCGGCATCATGGGCTGGCGGTATTAAATCATCATCATCATTCAGGAAAGCCTCATGGATTTTAAAAACCTGAAAGAGTCCGGCAGGGTTGAGTTTAAAACCTCCTTTGGCAAGGAAGTGATCATGTCCCTTGCAGCCTTTGCCAATACAAAAGGCGGATAGCGCTCATGGACGACCTTCTGACCAATATAACAAAGCTTAAACTGATCAGATCGGGCAAACCCACCTTGGCTGCAATGCTGCTGTTTGGAAACCACGGGTATTCCATTCATATCGGCCGGTTTAAGGCAGAGGATACGATCATTGATGATTTATTGATCAAAGCGCCGCTTCCGGAAGCCTTGGACGAAGCCCTGATTTTCATCAAAAAGCATATCAATCTTTCCTATGAATTTGACGGCGGCCTGACCCTTGAGTATTTGGAAAAAGACGATTATGTCTCGTCCATCAGAAACAAGCTTCTGGCAGAAGCCTTTTATCTGACAGGTGATATTGAAAAATACGGTACAGGATTTGTCCGTATCCGGAAAAAATTGGCTGAGGTAAGGGCAGGAACCTTCAGAATCAGTGAGATGGG
>JAABTB010000128.1 GCA_011390085.1 Desulfobacula sp. | reverse complement strand
TCTGGATCTGTATGATTTCGGCATCCCATTCCTTGAACAGGTCGGCCGCCACTTCTTCCACGGTATTGATCCGTTTTTCAATCTGATTGGCCCGTGATTCACAGTCTTCATAATTGGTTTTGAGCCGTTTGTAAAATTGTTCCAGATCCCCGCCCTGGAACCCGTACAGCTCCTTGACAGTGGTCAGGGCATCCTGGAATTCCCTCTGGGCCTTGGTCTGGCTCTGCCGGACATCCTTGACATCGCTTTTGAGGAGATGGCGCTTTTCCTTGCCGAACTGCTCCATGGTTTTATAATAGACCGAATTGCAGCCGGACAGGAAAAGACCGGTTGCCATCAGCAGGATGATTTTGACATATGTTTGATTCATGGGATCTCCTCTTCAATTGAATATAATTCTACCAAAACAGAATCACCCTTATATCAAATATTAAAAATTTTATTAATCATTTTCTTTATTGCCTTTGGCTTGGATTTTGTTTAGGAAATATACAGATTCAATTTAACCCGTCACAGGAGGTATCATGGACCCTGTCCTTCAATCCGCTGTTCCCGATTTTTTAAACATCCTTGGGATTATGGAAGAACCCATGGGGATGTTTTTCACGGATATCAAACCCGAGGCCGGTTTTTCCCCCAAGCCCATGGACCTGCCGACCCGGGAAAAGGAAAAGAAAAATGAAATCAACTGGCAGGAAGTTTTCGGCCAATTTTCCTGTGTCATCGGCAATATCTGGCTGGCAAGGAAAAAGAAGACCGCAGCCTATTTTTCCTCCTTACAGTTCGGCTGCCCCGGCGGCGCCTTTTGGCTGGGGTTCAACAAACCCCAGTCGGAAACCATTATCCATTATGTATCTTCAGGCGTTCCCGGCCGGATGGAAGGAGAACATTATTGCGATTCGC
>JAABTB010000127.1 GCA_011390085.1 Desulfobacula sp. | reverse complement strand
TCGCCGGACAATTTGAGAAAGATTTTTGAATATATTGATCCGGTTCCTGCGGCCAAGGAATTCTGCGTTTTCAAGCCCCTCAGCCAATTCGATGAAACGGAAACCCCGGCCCTGGTATCTTTTTTCACCCGGCCCGAATCTCTCAACGGCCTTCATCAACTGGCCGCCTTTGTCACCAATGATCCCGAGGTGGTTGCCTCCCCCTGGAGCGCGGCCTGCGGAAGCCTGGTGGTCTGGCCCCTGCATTATCTTGAAAAAGGACAGGAAAGGGCTGTGGTGGGGGGATGGGACCCTTCGGCCAGAAAATTTTTCAAGACGGACGAGCTTTCGTTTACGATTCCCTTTTCCATGTTTACCCGGATGATAGACCGGTATAAAACCTCGTTTCTAACCACCAAAACCTGGGAAAATGTGCAGATAAAGATCAACAAAAGCAAAAAGGCCTGGAAGGAAATTTAAGCTGAATTTTTGGGAGAATTGCCCTATCCTCCGCAGATGAGGGGGAATACCACCAGGGTATCAGCTTCCCTGAGAAGGGTGTCCCGGCCGGCCCGGCGTCCGTTGACCAGGGCGGTATACTCGCTGTTTTCCGGGATAGTTAAATGTTCGAAACAGTGCCCGAGGCTAGCCCCCGGCGGCAGGTCCAGATTAAATGAACCTGTGCCGCCGGGGGCAAATTGTTTAAATTCACTGTACAAGGTGACGTGGATGCGCATGGCCGGGTTTACCCTAGACGACCAGGCTTAATTTTTCCAGCACCGCCTTTTCGGGTATTCCGTCCTGGCTCCAACCCCGGACCTCGTAATAGTCGTCCAGCATGCTGTCCAAATGGCAGACCATGCCCTTGGCCGGGCCTGTGGGAGCCGGTGTCTGGGTGAGCCGGTCCGGCAGGCTGTCATCCTTCCTGCTGAACCCGGCCTCGGCCAGGAACAGCCGTTCGGCATTGATGATCCGTTCCCCGGCCAGCATCAGTTCTTCCAGGGTATAATCCATGCCCGTGGCGGCATTGAGATATTCCAAAACGCCGGTCGGGGCCACCCCCAGATCTTTGGCCGCCAGGTTCCGGACGGCAAAGAAAATGCACAGCCCGGCAGAATCGATGATGGCCGATAAATCCTGGAATGCCGCCGTCACTTTGGCCTTGCCCTCCCATATATGGGGGTCCATGGGTTTGGGCACGGAAAACAATTCAAAATAAGCTGGATCGCCGCGCATATGGGAGCCACCTATGGGAGAGGTGGCATAGGCCAGCCCCATGGCCTGGGCACCCCTGGGTTCATATCCGGGGAATTCCTGTTTTTTGGATACCGGGGCCAGCTCGGGATGGCCGTAGCGCTCGGCCAAACGGTAGCTGCCTTCAGCCAACTGGTCGCCGAAACCTTCTCTCATACCCGTCATCCGGGTCAATTCCACCAGGGCGTCGCCATCGCCCCAGGCAAGGGAGCGTCCCACCCGCTCTTCGGGCAGATACCCCCGGTCCACCAATTCCATGGCGCAGGCCAGGGTGGCGCCCATGGTAATGGTATCCAGGCCCAGCTCATTGCAGATATAATTGGCCTTGACGATGGCGGCCAGATCATCGATCATGCAGTTGGACCCCATGGCATAGATGGTCTCGTATTCCGGGCCTTCGCCTTCGCCCGAAAATCTTGGATCATCTATCCGGGTCATGCGGCCGCACCCGATGGGGCATCCGTAGCAGGCAATATTTTTTTTCAGAAACCGCCTGGTCAATTCTTCGCCATGGATTTTTTCCCAGCCGTCAAAGGTGCCCTGCTGCCAGTTCTTGGTGGGCAATACCCCGAAATTCTGGGTGGACATGACCACCCCGGCGGTGCCGTTGACGGTCAGGCCCAGGGGAGCCTGTTTGACCCCGGCATTGAAGACATCCAGGATCTGCTTGTTAAAGGCTTTAAATCCGTCGGCATCGGCCAGGGGAACTCGTCCCTTACCCCTTACCGCCACAGCTTTCAGGTTTTTACTGCCCATCACCGCGCCAACCCCCGACCGTCCCGCGGCCCGGTGCTTGTCGTTCATGATGGAGGCAAATAAGACCTTTTTTTCTCCGGCAGGCCCGATGCAGGCCACTCGTGCATTGGCCTGGGTTTCCTTTAGGAGCATATCCGTGGTCTCGTGGGTATTTTTCCCCCACAGATGATTGGCCGGTCTCAGCTCCGCCTTTCCCTGGTCTATCCACAGATAGACCGGGGCATCGGACCGCCCGGTGAAAATAATCGCATCATAGCCGGTCCGTTTTAATTCCGTGGGAAACATGCCCCCGGAATTGGAGCAGGTCACGGCCCCGGTCAGCGGGGATTTGGTCATGACCATGTAACGGGCCCCGGTGGGGGCGCCGGTCCCGGTCAGGGGACCGGTGGCCATGATGAGCGGATTTTCCGGTGCCAGGGCATCGCCCTTGGCATCCCCTTCCCGCCGCAGCAAATAGATCCCCAGCCCACGGCCGCCGATATAATCTTTTGCGACCGACGGGTCCACCGGGTCCTCTTTACAGGTTCCGGCCGTGAGATCCACGCGTAGTATTTTTCCCATCCATCCGTACATAAAAAAACTCCTTTTTTTGTCAGGCAGCCGTTTCAGCTTTCCTGTGATGGTTATGGTTAAATATAATATATAATCAAAAATATAATCAGATTTATATCTATGCTGATTTTGATTTCATGTCAAGAAAAATGACGGGTTTTATACCAGTACGGAAAGTTAGCGGAGTATGTGCGGGGTTGAACAAGTTAAACTATTGACGACTTAAGATAAAATAGTCTTTTGGTAAATGACCTCTCCTCACAAAATACTGCGAATAAACTCTCCAACTGCGGAAACCTCATTTTCCTCCGCCATTCGGATGGTTTCAGAGTCGATGACAGCAATGTCAGCCTGGCCTTTTAAAAATTCCACATCTGCCCGTTTCCCGTCGATCCAGGTCTGGACCACCCGGCTCGTGTCTGAGAAGGGGTTTTTGTCCACGACACAAAACGTGGCCGGAGCGCCCTCGATCAATCCGTCGTTTTTGAGCCCGAGGGAGCTGCTTCACAACCCGGGCCGCCTGGTTTACCGCAACATTGCCCAGGGCGTGCAGGCTCTTCGATACCGGCCCGGCCCTTCCACCCGATGGAATTGGATTGTTTTTTGGTTATGGGTTCGTAGGGATTTGAAGGTTTTTAAGCTCGGGAAAAGAATCGAATAGGCATTGGTGGCAAATACAAGGTATTCGGATTCAATTCTCCCTTTTCTTTTTTCGACATGCTCGATGCCCCTGTTTCCCCTTAATAGGGCCCAAGCACCAGATTAAAATTCCCTGTTGAATTCTGCTTTTCAACCATTGAAAAATGATTCAGCTCCTTTTCAATGGACATCTGTGAATAAACCCCTTTAAAGACAGTCCCGGAAAAAGCCTGATCCTTAATTTTAATGCAAGGGTGGTTTTCATGTTTTCTTGCCCATTCGAAAAAGGCCAGCGCGTCAATTTGAAGCTCTGAAATTTTTTTTGCTATTGCGGGTTCGACTTCTTTTATTTTCTGTTCAAGGAGGGCGGAGGCTCTATCGTGTTTCTTTTTTGTTTCATTTAATTCTTTCAGTGAATCAAGGGCCTCTTCCATTCTTTTTTCAAAGGTCCGGACCAGGGTTACAATATTTTTAAGGGCCTTTGTATCAGCCGATTCTTTTTTCTGTTTAAATTCATTGGAAAGGCTCAGCTTTTTATTTTTGGCCCGGTCATGAAAAATTTTCAATTCAATCATTTTCTGAAAAATTTTATCAGCCGCTATATGCTGCTCATCTTTTTTTTCATTTAATTCATCCAGGGGCCGGCGGATGTTTTGAATTTCAAGATGGAGCTGCTTTACCTTTGTCAGAAGATGATGTTCTGTTCCGGCCCCGAGAATACAAGCCCGTGTTCTGCCGTTACCGGCGCCTGCCAGCTCGATTCCTTTTTTTGCAAAAAGGGTTGAGGAAACCACCCGGCATTGTTTTGAATCTATTTTCCCGCTGGAGAGGACGTTTGAGTCTATCATTTCATTTTCAATATATACATTGCCAAAGGTTTCAATCCGGCAGTTGTGAAGATATTTGGCGTAAACATCACCCTGGGCGCTGATAAAAGAATCCGTAATGCCGATTTCGGCCCTGACGCTTCCAATGGCTTCTATCCGCGCGCCCCTGATTTCTCTTGCAGTAAGATCGCCCGCAGTGACAGGGTAGGCACCGGTTAAGATGCCTGAAATATTAAGGTTTGCATAGGTTTCAAGGGGCCCGTATTTAAGATCGGCATCTTCCAGAACAAAAATCGCCGGATGAATATAAAGCTTTCTCTCAATGGAAAGAGAAGGAAAACCGGTTTTTCCTGCAAAGGCTTTTGTCTGGTCACTTGAGAGCCTTGTTCCGGCAGCGCATCGGAATGTAAAATCATAGCCTTGGGATTGTTCCAGATCGTTGCCGAACACATCCTTTTTTATAAAGATTTCTTTGCCGCGATATTGTTCCGCCAGGGTGACCCCCATTTTTTTTTCCTGGGTATCCACCTTGTCCACATCAAAAGAATACGAGGCCTTCCTATCCTTTACCAGTTCCACTGAAAAATCCTGCCGTGCCGCTGCAAATTCCATATTTTTCATATCCAGATGGCATTGAAGGATGGGGTCCGGATAAATACCAAATTTTATGCCCCTGTTTTCAAGTTCGCCCCGGATATCTTGGGCACATAAATTTTCAATGCCTTTGGTTATTTTTACAACAGCTTCCATTTTGTCCTTACTGATGTCAATGGTAATATCCGGACCTTTATCAGGCCGGGCAAAAGCCTCCCGGCGTTGCTGTTCTTTGAGGACAAGAGTTTTCTGGCCTTCGGTCATAAAATTGAGCTGAACCATGAAATCGGCCAGGAAGCCAATTCGATTTTCTTTTTCAAAGGCCTTTTCCTGGTCTTTCTGGGCGATCCTGACCTGCCGGTCAGTGGCAAAACCCTTTTCAATGGCGCAAGCTGAAAATTCTTTATCCAGGACTTTTATCCGTAAAAATTTTTTCTCATATTCCGTCAGTGTGGAATCTTTATGGGCGGCTTGGTTATCAAGATCCTGTGCTTGAGTTTGTATTTTTTCAAGTTCCGAATCGAGAAAGGCCTGCTCCTTTAAAATGGCATTTTTCTGCTTTACCGTGATCACCCGGGATTCGACCAGAATATCGCCAATCAATTTTCTCAACTTTGCCCGTTGGAATTCTTTTTTCTGATATTCCAGGGCTTTTTCAATATCTTTTTCCGTTGAAAACCCTTTTTCAACAGCAATCCGGCCAAAGGTTTCCCCCTGCTTTTTAATGATCAGATAATCCTCAATCAATTTTAAAAGCCCGACCTGATATTGGGTGGCAAAGTTCAGGCCCAGGATTAACGGGCCAAAGGCGATGTCAGGGTCTTCTTTTTTCTTCAGGGCGTATACCTTCTGAAGATGCTGATGCTGTTCCGTGGTGATGGTACCGTATTGAAGGGCAAGATCGGCCAGGGTCGGAATTTGATTCAAATGCGCCTCGATAATTGCTTCCAAGGGGTTGTCATTTTTCTTATGGTCCCATCAGAATAAAGAATTTACAAGCTAAAGTAAATGACTACATAGCAATTCTGAAAATTAGCACGGTTTGAACAATCCCTGAAGAAAGATCCGGGTCAAAGAAAAGGGCTCAGGTCCACATGGGCTTCAAAATGTTCTTTTAAAAGGAGATAGTTTTTTTCCTTTAAAGCGGCCATGTCCTCTTCCGGAAAAGGCAGGTTCAATCCAATACGGCTCAGCCATTTGGCCAGTATCCG